>JBBQMV010000022.1:0-15895 GCA_038329315.1 Bdellovibrionia bacterium
ACCGAAAAAGAAACCACCGAACGCGAGCGCAATCAGAAGGAGCGGCGCGATCGAGAAAATGGTGTAGTAAGCGAGCGCTGCCGAATAGGCCGTGGCCTGATCGTCGGACCACGAGCTGAAACACGAGCCCGTCGTTTCAAAAAGCCGTTTGAAATGGACACCGACCGTCAGTCTCTTAGCTGGAGTCTCAGTGGGGCTTTCTTCCGTCATCCTGAGTGCGCCCTGAGCCGGAGCATTGGTGAGTCGCCGGGACGTTCGACCTTCCAGGATTTGAAGCAATCAAATCCGCCGCATTTCGGCCAGATCGGCGGCATGAAATCACCCGAGATCGGATCGACCCATCCATGTCCGAGGAGGCGAACCTCCGAACCGAGGAGATTGATCACTTCCGCGATTTGTTGTTGGCTCGCATCGATCCCAGCGAGGATCCATTCGATCGGGCCGAGTTCGCCGAGTCGCGCGGAGGCTTCCGCGGAACCGGCGGCGTGAATTCGCAGAGCGGTCGGTTCGTTTTGGGCCGCGGAATAGAGGTCCATCGCGTCGGGCAGCGATTGGTGGACGCCACCATTCACCGCGGGAAGTCCGAGGTCGGCGTAGTACGGAGTCGACTGGACGAAGTAACCGCCCCAGGTCCACAGTCCCCAGGTCATCGGTTCGGCGGGGAGGGCCTCGGTGCGAAGCCACGGAAACGGAATCGAGATCGGAACGCTCGGGCCGTCTTCGGCCTGAAGGCGAGTTGTGCGTTCGACGACGTCGAGCCGGAAGTTTCCGTTCTCGGCGCTCGCACCGACGGAAACGAGAGTTACGCGAAACTGTTTTCCGCCGCGGCTCCAAACCGCGAACTCGAAAGCCGCAAGCTTCGCGAAACGGCGCTTCGCGACCTGAGTGCGAACCATTTCTGGGAGCGACGATTCGGGAACGAGCGCGGAGACGTACTCGGGACGAAACGCGCCGAGGATCGGGAGATCCGTGCTCTGGCGAAAGACGTCGACCTGGAGTGAGAATTTTGACAGGTCGGTCGAGGGAATCGTGCGATCGGATGAGCCGGCGGGGAGCCCGAGTTCGATCGCGATGTGATCCGCGGTGATCCGCGCGGGTGACCGATCTTCAGTCGTCGAGGCGGGCGAAACTCCGCAGCTGGAGTCGAGGAATAGAATGAGGGCGAAGAGGATAATTTTAAGGGGGTGGGACATCGCGCGGGCTTCTCATTCCTAGAACCGTTTCCTGAGTCCGTTCCCTCAAAATACTTCAGGAGGCGTGCCACGCCGAAAGCGTCCCAGAATGGGGCGTTCTATGCGGCGCGGCAGTAGAAAGGCCGTGATATTCTTCAGGTATGAGCACCCATAGTCACCAGGCTCGGCGAATCTTCGTCGCCCTTTCGATCCTCGTTCCCGCCACGCTGCTCTACTTCGGGCTCTACCAGACGTGCACATTCGTTGCCGCTCCGCTGGTGCTGCTCGGTTACTACGATCTCCTTCAGAAGAAGCAGACCATCCGCCGGAATTTTCCGGTCATCGGAAATTTTCGTTACCTCTTCGAACTCGTGCGCCCCGAGATCAATCAGTACTTCGTCGAATCGAACATCGACGGAAAACCCTTTTCACGTGAACGTCGTTCCCTGATTTACCAACGTTCGAAGGGCGTCACCGATACGGTTCCATTCGGGACCCAGCAAGACGTTTACGCTTCGAACTACGAGTGGGTGAATCACTCGATCGCCCCGAAGCCTTACCTCGCGGATGCGCCCCGAGTGAAAATCGGAGGCAAGGATTGTAAACAGCCTTACCTCGCTTCGCTATTTAACGTCTCCGCTATGAGCTATGGCTCGCTCTCGCGAACGGCCATTCTCGCACTGAATAAGGGCGCGAAAATCGGCGGATTTTACCATAACACCGGGGAGGGGGGGCTTAGCCCATACCATCTCGAGCCGGGTGGCGACATCTGCTGGCAGATCGGTACCGGATATTTTTCGGCGCGCGGCCACGACGGAAAGTTCAGTGAAGAAAAATTCGCGAAACGCGCGGTCCTTCCCCAAGTGAAAATGATCGAGATCAAACTCTCCCAGGGCGCGAAGCCTGGCCACGGCGGGATTCTTCCCGCTTCGAAGGTCACGAAGGAGATCTCGGAGATCCGTGACGTTCCGATGGGTGAGGACGTCATTTCTCCGCCTGGCCACTCGGCCTTCGACACTCCAGAAGGCCTTTTACAGTTCGTGAAGCGTCTCCGCGATCTTTCCGGCGGGAAGCCCGTCGGCTTCAAGCTTTGCGTCGGGAAAAAACGGGAATTCTTCTCGATCGTAAAGGCGATGCTTTCGACCGGGATTTATCCGGACTTCATCACCGTCGACGGCGCCGAGGGCGGCACGGGTGCGGCTCCGCTCGAGTTCTCGAACTCGGTCGGTACCCCGCTTTCCGAAGGACTCGTCTTCGTCCATAACGCACTCGTCGGCGCGGGCGTACGCGACGAAATCCGCATTATCGCTTCGGGCCACGTCACCACCGGCTTTGCCCTCCTTTCGAAAATGGCGCTCGGCGCGGACCTCTGCAATTCTGCGCGCGGGATGATGTTCGCCCTGGGGTGCATCCAAGCGCTCCGCTGTAACAATAATACCTGCCCGACGGGAGTCGCGACCCAGGATCCGTCTCTCTACAAGGGGCTCGACGTCGGCGATAAATCCGTTCGCGTCGCGCACTTCCAAAAGGCGACCGTTCATAGTTTCCTCGAGGTGCTGGCCGCCTCCGGACTTGCGCACCCCCGTGATATCCGGCCGTGGCACATTCAGCGCCGAGTTTCGCCAAGCGAAGTTCAGCACTACGGGCAGATTTTCGATTTCGTCGCGCCAGGAGCCCTCTTAAACGCCTCTCCGCCGCATCATTACGCGCGGGCCTGGACCCAGGCTTCGTCCGTATCGTGGGACCCCATTCAGAATTAATTTTTCGGGCACAGGCGCTTCAAGCACCAGGGTTGCCCTTTCGTGGAAAGTTTCCTAAAGTTTAGGAGATTTCAGCTCGTTTTTAGAGGGGGCCCCGTTTGACTGAATCTCCGAAGACCGTTCTCCTAGTCGATGATGATTATGATATCCGATCTGTGCTTTGCGAAGTGCTGGAGCAAGAGGGGTTTGTCGTCGGCGTGGCCGTGAATGGTCGCGAAGCGATTACTTATTTAGAGTCGAATCCGGCTCCGAGTTTGATTCTGCTCGATTTGATGATGCCAGTGATGAACGGATTTGAGTTTCGCGAACTCCAAGTCGCAAATCCGAAGTGGGCGAAGATCCCGGTCATCGTGATGTCCGCGGACGGCGGCCTACAAAGTAAAGAAAAGCAGGATCGCTTACGCGGTGCAGTTTTCGTCAAGAAACCACCGGATCTTCAGAACTTTCTCGAAACCGTGCACGGCCAAGTGGCCGGCACTCGTTGATGGGGAAACATAACTTCTCAATGCCTCCGCGTTCGGTAAAAGTAAGCCGGTATGAAGAAGAAAACCGTCTTAGTAGTCGACGATGACGTCGACCTTCGCGAGACTCTAGTGCTTGCGCTCGAGGCCGAAAATTATCGCGTGCTTTCTGCATCGAATGGAAAGAAGGCCCTTGAGGTTCTCGCCGCGAACACGCCGGAAGAAATCTCGTGCATCGTTCTCGACCTGATGATGCCGGAGATGGATGGGAAAGAATTTCTCAAGCGGATCCACGAAGATTATGCGGCATTCGCGAAGATTCCGGTCATTGTCGCGACGGCGATGGGCGTTCCCGCTCAAAACATCCCGATCCCGTATCCGGTCGCTCGTATCCAAAAGCCAATGGAGCTGGATGCCCTCTACCGTATTCTCGAGGCGACGCTTTCGGCGTCCGCTTAAACCGGCGCGTCGACGGGCAGTTCGATTCGGAACGTCGAGCCCTGGTTGAGTTTGCTTTCGACCGTGATTTGGCCGCCATGGGCTTCCACGATTTGACGAGTGATGTAGAGTCCGAGGCCGAGACCCGAAACCGAGTCGCTTTCGACCGCACGTTCGAAACGAAGGAAGATTTTATCGAGCATGTCCATCGGAATTCCGATGCCCTGGTCCCGGATTTCGATTTTCGCCATCTTGCCGTCGTCCGAGGTGGAAAGATTAATCTCCGCCGGTTTTCCGTTCCCATACTTGATCGCATTCGAAACAAGATTCGTGACGACCTGATCGATACGGGTTGGATCCCAGTAGCCGAAAATCGGGTCGGTCTCCTTGAGTTCGAGTCCGCGGGCGCTCGTTTCGGGCCGGAATCGTTCGGTCACTTCGCGACTGATGGCGACGAGATCGGTCCGTTCCTTGGAGAGCTGGAGCTTCCCGAGGCGGATTCGGGTGAGATCGAGCAGCTCATCGAGGAGTGCGGCGAGCTTCGCGCTCTGTTTTTCACAAACCACGAATCCATTTTCGAGGCGAGCAAGTTTCGTTTCGGTCGTGACATCCGGCTTCTTCAGGGTACGCGACATGATTTGGAGCTGCAGATGGAGGCTCGTAAGCGGAGTCTTTAGCTCGTGGCTGGCAATCGAAAGGAATTCGTCTCGGGACTGGAGTGCGTCGTCGCGCTCGGCGAGGAGGCGCTTCGCTTCCTCGAGCTTTTTCTGGAGAAGTTGTTTTTGGAGGGCGAGATCGATAAAAATCTGGACCTTACTCTTCACGATATGCGGCTCGAGCGGCTTATAGAGGAAGGCGACGGCGCCCTTGTCGTAACCTCGGAAGGTGTTTGTCGAATGCCGTACGCCGGCGGTAACGAAAATGATCGGAACTACGCGCGTTCGGTCGGTCCCGCGCATGAGTTCGGCGAGTTCGAAACCGTCCATCTCGGGCATTTGGACGTCGAGAATCGCTAGCGCGAATTCGTGTCGCAAAAGAAGTTCGAGGGCATCGAGCCCGCACGTCGCTCGTTTGAACTCGACGGTCGGATTTTTCAGGAGCGACTCGAGCGCGAGTAGGTTCTCGGCTCGATCGCCCACGAGTAGAATTTTGATTTTATCCATCACCCCGGATTGGGCGTCGAGGATTCCTTCGTAAGGGGTCGAGAGACCGAGGAGTTGTCGGCGCCCGACGAGTGCGAGTACGCCACCGATGAGGAGCGTGAAGAACACGGTGACGAAGAGAGTGAGCAGCGTCGCTTTTAGGACTTGGGCCGCGTGCTCATCCCGTATTGAATCCATGACGTCTTTACGAAGGATCAGCTTGGTCGCGTGTTCGCGTGGTTCGAGGTATTCGTCTTTCCCGGTGAGCAGAAATCCGCGGAGGTCGTCGTTAGATGAGAGAAGGTTGATCAGTAGCCCTACGAAGATCGCGCTGAGTACCACCGTCAGCGCGAGGGAGAGGGCTACGTTCCGAGTTAAAATGTTTTGAAAAGTCCGGGAACCGACAGCGGTGAATTTCAAAAGGGGCCTTCGTTTCGAACGGAATTCGGTGGAGTCCCTGGGACAGATATCCCTGGGACTTATAGAATCACTAGGTCGTCTCAACTCAGGTTAAAAGATGCAAAATACATGGGAACCGCGTTAGGGCGAAATTCCTTGGTCTACGGGTTGCATTACTATCTTTAAAGGGCAATTCCCGCAGTGACGTCGGGTTTGCTGTCCTATTATGGGACATTTTTGGAGACTTCGTATGGAAAAGTGCAAAAGTATTTTAGTAGCCGATGATAATGACGATATCCGCGAGGCAATCGTCGAGGCCCTCGAAAGCGAAGGGTATGCGGTTCGCTCGGCCCGCAACGGGAGCGAAGCGCTGGAGGTTTTGGCCGAACTGCCGGTGCCGACGCTCATCTTACTCGACCTCATGATGCCCGTCATGAGTGGTTGGGAATTTCTCGATGCGCAAAAAAAAGATGTTCGCTTCGCCGCCCACCAAGTGGTTACGATTTCGGCAGTGAATCCGAATCAGAGTATCGAGGATCCGACGCCGCTCGAAACGGCGGGTTCCATCCAGAAGCCATTTTCACTGGGAAAACTTTGGGAAAAGGTCGAGGAATTCTGCGGACCCCCACCGACCTCCGGCACTTTTCAATCGGGAGCTCGTCATCTGACCGCTTAGACTCGCGCCACCCAGGGAAGGGAGTGTCGAATGAAACATCAGCGTGGAATTCTGATTCTCCTCATGCTCGCGCTGGCCTACTTCGCGAGAATCGCTTTCGTCCCGCTGTTCTTGGCATTTTTCCTCGCGATCCTTCTTGATCCGATCGTTCGAACACTCATGCGTTGGAAGTTCGGGCGTGCGGAAGCTTCGATCGTTGTGACGGTCGTGTTCCTCTGCCTGACTGTCGCCACGGGATGGGTGCTTTACCGCTCGGTCTCGGGTATTGCTGACGAAATGCCGCTGTATTCGGAACGCATTCGAACGTTCCTCTCGGGAATGCACTCGACTACGGAGAAAATTGAGCTATCCACGCGTACCCTCGGGCTGGGCGGACCGGCGCCTGACTCGGACATTCAGCAGGTCCAGGTCGTAGAGAATGTGCCGGTTTGGGTCCAATACCTCGCGGGCTGGGTCGGCTCGCTCTACGATCTCGGAACGGCCGCCCTTTTCGTACCGCTTCTTCTTTTCTACCTCCTCTACGACCGCGATAATCTCCTTGAAAGCTTCAATGCGATCGTCGGAAAGCACTGCTACCTTCCGAAGTTGAACTCAGACCTTCCGAAGATTATCCGAGCCTTCATTCGCGGGAACATCTTCACGGGAATTCTCCTCATCGCGGTTCACGCCCTCATTTTTCGATTAGTCGGGCTTGAGAATTGGGGCCCGCTCGCGATCTTGAGTGGATTTCTGAACCTCCTGCCGCTCATCGGTGCGCCACTCGCGCTCCTTCTGCCCTTTGCGCAGGCGCTCCTTCAGTTCCACGTACCCGGCCCTTTCTTCGTGATCGGGTTCGGGCTCGTGGCCATGCACATGGTCTCGAGTAACCTGCTGATGCCGTTTTTCATGAGTTCGCGCGTGAACGTTAACTCGGTTTCGCTCGTCTTCGGACTGCTATTCTGGGGTTGGCTTTGGGGCCCGATCGGATTCTTGATCGCGATCCCGATGACCGCACTCGTAAAAACGTTTCTCGAGAGTAACTCGGAAACGTTCGCCTATTCGAATCTGCTTTCGGCGCGGCCGCGGCATGTGATTCCATGGGCGCATCGCTTCGCGAAGTCGCTCAAGTCCTCAGACGGCTTAACTCGCACGCACCCCGATAATCTCAAAACGGTCGACATCGACGAGGCCGAGGTCCGTAAGTTTCAGACTCGGGATCACCGGGAGACTTAGAAAAGCGAGTTGGAGAAAGGGCTCCGGAAGAAGGCAGCCGACCGAACGACTTGCTTCCTTCAGCCGTGAGAGTTTCGTGCGGATTTCCGCAGCGGGAGCGTTCGTCATGAGTCCGCCCATCGGGAGTGAGAGTTCGGCGAGAACCGCCCCGTCTTTCACGACGCAGAAACCGCCGCCGGACTTTCGGAGGGCATTCATCGCAGCCGCCATATCGGAGGTCTTCGCGCCGACGGCGATCAGATTATGGCTATCGTGGCCGACCGAAGAAGCGATCGCACCCGAGAAGTTTTCTCCGAATCCGGAGACGTAGCCCGTCGCAGGCTTCAAGTTCTTCCCGTACCGTTCTTTCACCGCGAGGTGAGCGACACCAAGGGCGTTCGAGGATTTAACCGAGCGGCCAGTCAAGATCTTCCCGTGCTCGACTTCGATGACATGGACATTCCCTTCGGGTGCGACGAGATCGGCCGCGGTGATTTCTCCCGTTATGATCGAGTTCCGGAACTCGCCGAACCGGTCGGCGGAGTATTCGAGTTCGTCGGCCGGCCGGCCCGCGCGAAACGCCATCCCGATCGAAACGGATTTGGCGTCATCAAGGAGCACGAAGTCGGCTCGGTAGCCTGGCGAAATCGCACCCGCCCGGTCCGGCCCGCGGTCGAGTCCGTAGTGGCGGGCGACACTCCACGAGGCCGCGCGGAACGCGACTTCGGGGGATACACCCTTTCGGATCGCTTGTCGGATGAGGTGGTCGACGTGACCCTCTTCGAGGATGTCGAGCGGGTTTCGGTCGTCCGTACAAAAGCCGAGCGAAGTCGAAGTCGCGATGGTGAGGAGGGGTACGAGGGCGTCGAGATCCTTCGCTACCGATCCCTCACGGATCCAGACCGCGATTCCCTTCGAAAGTTTTTCGGCCGCTTCGCCGTATTCGGAAGATTCATGGCAGGAAGAGATTCCGCAAGCCGCATAGGCCGAGAGAGCCTGACCGCGCAACATCGGTGCGTGGCCGTCCATCACGGAATCTGAAAACGCGGCAATTTTTTCAAGCACCGCCGGATCGGAGCCGAGGAGGCCCGGAAAGTTCATCATCTCGGCCAGGCCCAGTGCTTTCGGATGGGCGCGGAGGGGCGCGAGGTGTTTCAGTCCGAGAATGCCGCCGCCGTTGGTTTCGAGGTGGGTCGCGGGAACGCAGGAACTCAGCATGACCCGGAGGTCGAGCTGCATTTTCTCGGAAGCAGAAAGGAACGCTTGAATCCCCGGAACGCCCATCACGTTTGCGAGTTCGTGCGGGTCGCATATGGCCGTCGTCGTTCCTCGGGAGAGGACGGTTCGCTCGAATTCGCCGGGCATCATTAGCGAACTTTCGAGATGGACGTGGGCGTCGATGAAACCCGGTACGAGGTATTTTCCAGACGCCGAAATTTCTCGATTTCCGGCGTAGCCCGCGTCGGTTCCGACGATCATTCCGTCGATGACCGCGACGTCGCCGGTTCGCCACTCACAGCTAAAAACATCGAGGTAGTGAACGTCCTTTAAGACGAGGTCGCAGGAGATCTTTCCGAGCGCTGCATCGATGCGGCGAGAGAGGGAAAGGTTCGTAATCCCGGGCGTCTTCATGATTAAAGCTTACCATGCTAGGCTTTAATCATGAAGAATCTCCTCCTCAGTTTAGGGTTCGTGGTTCTCGGATTCGCTTCCTCTGCGCGAGCGGAAACCGTTCGAATGGGTACCTATTCGGGGCGGCCGGGTTACTTCGTGAAAATCGGGACGGAGTTCCAGATCACCCTCGACGTTTTGGTGATGAACGTGGAAACCCTGAATGCCGTCCAAAAATTAAAGTTTGCGGGTCTGGGCGGAATGTTGACGTGCGAGGTCGAGGGCACCCAGCAGTCCGTCGGTGCGACCGTCTACACGCTGTTCAAACTGAAATCCTGTAAGTAACGCGACCTAGGACCGAACGAATTCGACGCGAACTTTCCGGCCCTTTACGCGGCCTTCGGTGAGGCTCTTCATCGCTTGGGGCGCGACGGCCTTCGAGATAGCGACGTAGGAGAATCGATCGTGAATCTCGATCTTCCCGATATCGGCGGCGCGTAGTCCGCCGGCTTCTCCGGTGAGGGCGCCGAGAATATCACCCGGACGCATTTTATCTTTTCGGCCGGCAGAGATGTAGAGGGTTTCCATCCGCGCGGAAATATCCGGCGCGCGTTCGGCAGCCGCCGGCGAGAGATCCAGGCGAGGCGTCTCTTCGCGCTCGATGCGGTTTCCGGTGTGGTCTTCGATGTTCTGGAGGCGGTTCGTTTGGACGGAGGTCACGAACGCGATCGTGAGCCCCTTTTTTCCGGCGCGCCCCGTACGGCCGATCCGGTGGACGTAAACTTCGGGCGTCGACGGAAGATCGTAGTTATAAACAACGTCGAGGTTTTCGATGTCGATTCCGCGCGCAGCCACGTCGGTCGCGATGAGTACGCGGATCGAGCGGTTCCGGAATTTCGCCATCACGCGGTCGCGGTCGCTTTGTTCGAGGTCGCCGTGAAGGGCGGCCGAATCGATTCCCGCGGCACGCAGGGTGCGCGCGACTTCGGCGACGGTTACTTTTAGATTACAAAACACGATCGCCGATTCGGGTTTCACCGACGAGAGCGAAGCGAGCAGCGCGCCGGGTTTTTCGCCCATTTCGACACTGAAATAGGCTTCCCGGATTTGAATTTCGGCGGCTTCGTCATCTGCGACCGTCACCCTCACCGGCATCCGCTGGTAGTGGCGGCTAATCGCTTCGATCGAAGGCGGAAAGGTCGCCGAGAAAAGTACGGTTTGGCGCGCAGCTGGCATTTCGGCGAGAATCGCGTCCATGTCTTCTTCGAATCCCATGTCGAGCATGCGGTCCGCTTCGTCGAGGACGAGCGTCTGAATGCCGGAAAGATCGAGTTTACCACGGGTGAGGTGGTCGAGCACGCGGCCGGGAGTTCCGACGACAACGTGAATCCCTTTTTCGAGTGCCGTCAGCTGCGGATAGAGCGGAACTCCGCCGGAGAGTACGAGTACTTGGAGGCCGGAGTGGCGACGACCGAGTTTCCGGATTTCGCGCGCGACCTGCGTGCAGAGTTCCCGGGTCGGGCAGAGGATTAAAGTTTGTAACCGAGGGCGTCCGCGAAGATCGAGACGTTCGAGGATCGGGAGACCGAACGCGGCGGTTTTACCGCTGCCGGTTTTCGACTGACCGATCAAATCGCGGCCCTGGAGCAGGGGTGGAATCGCCTCGCACTGAATCTGCGTGGCTTCCGTAAAACCGATTTCAGACAGCACCGTGAGGGTGTCCGACGAGAGGCCGAGATCGGCAAACATCAGTTTCGTAGGTTTGGAAGGGTGAGGGTGAGACATGAACCGGGGGTTTATCATGCTTTTCGATGTATTAAAGGAAGATCTACGCGGCGCGTGAAGAAAGGCTTGCCCTCTGGCCAGCCCCTCTATAGATAGAGGGGACCATGGGAATTGAAGATTTAAGCCCTCAAGAACTGCGTAAAAAGGTCCTAGAAGCCCACCTCCACCGTGCCCCGTCGGTGGGCGGGGTGGTGAACCAGATCCTCGCGATTAATCCCGACCTCCAGGCCGGCCAAGTGACCGAAATCGTTCGGGCCTCGAGCCGCGCTCGGGGCGATTCGGCCGGTGAGTTCGCCGTCGCCGAAGTGATCGACGTTCCCCGCGCCCTCGAACTCGCGCGGGCGAGTCTTCGCCCGTAAAGGTTTGTGGTGGCCAGGCTCGACCCCTTCACCCGAAAGCGCCTTGAAAAGTTCGTCGCGGATTTCCGTGACCGCTCCGGCGTGCTGCCGACCCTCCAGGATCTGGCCACGGCAGGATTCGAAAAATCGCGCGTCGACGACGGCATCAAGGACGGCGTGATCTCCGAGTTTTACGTCACCCTCACGAACGGGACGATCCTGAAAGGCTACAAGCTGAATGTCGAGTAGCTCCGTCGCCGGCAGTCGCGTCGTTCATGAGGCCGACGTCCTCGCGTGGCTTCGCGATCGCGAACGCCTCGACGGATGTTCGGTCGTCGCGTCGATGCCGGACTTCTCGGAGTTTCCGAACCTCTCGCTCGAAGAGTGGAAGACCTGGTTCACCGAAACGGCGAAGCTCGTGCTCTCGCGCACACCCGAAGACGGAATCACGCTTTTTTTCCAATCCGACATCAAGCGTGACGGCGTCTGGATCGATAAAGGTTATCTCGTTTCGAAAGCGGCGGAAGCCACGGGCGACGCGCTCCTCTTTCACAAAATTCTTTGCCGCGCGCCGCCCGGCCAAACCACTTACGGGAAACCGGCGTACTCGCATCTCCTCGCATTTTCGCGCGGCGTGCGCCCGCCGGTCGACCAAAGCACCGCCGACGTGATTCCAGATATCGGTGAAAAGACTTGGACGCGGGGGATGGGCTTTCACGCGTGTCGCCTGGTTTGTGAATCGGTTCTTCGCTTGACGGAGACGCGCACGCTCGTGAGTTTATTTTGCGGGCAGGGGGGCGTGCTAGCGGTCGCGAACTCGTTTGGACTTTCGGCGGTCGGGGTCGAGCGGAGTCCGAAGCGCGCGGAACGTGCGCGCACGCTTTCATTGACCCGCGACGGTCAGGGCTTCGCTCTGCCGGTAATGTCGGTAGAGTAGATAGTAACAAACGGCGGCAGTGGTATCCCAAACCGCATGCCACTGAAAAAAATGGTTCTCCGGATCGCAGAGGGAAGTCTTCTCGATCCGAAGCGCCGCAAATGCGATTGCAAAAAAGACCGACGCGAGACGGAAATATCCGTACTGATAGCCGGGTGTTTTCTTCGCCGCCGGTATTTCGAGGATGAGCGCCACGCCGAGGATCAATCCGAAGAGGATCACTCCCGGATGCATCGGCAGGTAGGTGAAGAGTGCGACCGAGCAGAGGAGGAGTGCCGAGAATAATCTCCCGGAGGCGAGTCCCCAGACCCGCTGGACGTTAGCCACGAGCATCGCCGACGCGAGCGCAAACATCGAAGCGAGATCCCACGCTTGAAACAGCAGGATGTGAGATGAGTGGAAGGCGAAAGACGAAAGCCCCATGCTGAGCGTAATCCACGCGAAGCTTCGAGTGAGCCAAGAATCTGTCGCCCGGAGATCTCGGAAAATCAGTATCGCCATGACGACGTAGGCGATGCCGGTGAGCGCGATGGCCGGGGACTGGATCCACGCGCAGAGGCGCGCCTCGCAAAACGAGGTCGTACCGGGGGCAAATCCACTCCAGGGGCAGTTCAACGTGTTCATCGTTTCCCTTTGAGTCTAGGGCGGGGAGCCGTAAAATCAAAGGCATGATCGTACTCGGAATCATCGCGGCCGCGGCTTTCATTGGGAGCGAAATCTATTTCGAGCGCCGCACGGGTAACCGGGTTTACTATTGGCGCGCGACGGGGAGTCACCTCGCGCTTAGCATGGGCCAGCAAGCAGTAAACGTAATGACGTTTGCCGGTTTCGCGGTACTCTACGCCAGCATCTTCGCGCGTTTTCGGGTGACGACGTTCGACGAGAGTAATCCGCTGCTCTGGGTCGTCGCGACGCTGCTGACCGACCTCGCGTACTACTGGGCCCACCGGATGGGACACCGGGTGAATTTTTTCGCCGCTTCCCATCTGATCCATCATCAGGCGAAAGATTTTAACCATCTCTCCGCGCTTCGCCAGAGCTGGTTCACGCGGATTTTTATGTTCGGACCCTATCTGCCGCTGGCGGTGATTGGAATATCGACGAAGATGCTCCTCGCCGGGTTCGTCGTGAGTCACGTCGTCCAGTTTTGGTCCCACAACGGCGTCATTCGTCGCCACCTAGGGTTCGTGGAGTATTTCCTTGTCACTCCGCGGTCGCACCGTGCGCATCACGGGACGAATGCGCCGTACCTCGATAAGAACTTCGCGGGCGCATTCATCTTCTGGGATCGACTTTTCGGAACGTATCAAGACGTGATCGACACGAATCCCGTCGTCATCGGAGGGGCCGCGCATCCGGGATACCTCGATCCGGTGTATTCCCAATTTTCGTATTGGAAGCGCCTCTCCATCGCGACCGGAAATCGTCGCGGAATTTTTAGAAAGATCGCGCTCTGGTTCGCGACGCCCGAAACGCTCGATGCCGAACTCGCCGAAGACTCTGGTGTGGGAAAAGCCCCGAAAGGGACTTCGTCGAACCTCGAGGCGGGGATTTGGTTCGCCCTACTCGTCGCGGCGACCCTCGCGTTCATGAATCGCTATACGATGCTCCAAACCTGGACGACCGTCGGATTCCTCACCGTGATTTCCTTCGCGACGGGCATGACCGGAAAAGCACTCTCCCGGCCTGCGGTCAGCAGAACTCCTTCGTAAACCGCTCGATCTCGGCCTCGGATTTTCCAAGCTTCGCGGCGAGCCCGGCGTAGGGAGATTTCGAGGGCCGCCGGGGTCCGAAGAGCCGCCCGAACGCGATGCCGAGGTCGATCACCGTCTTCAGCGAAAGGAGTCCGACGATCTTCCACGAAATTTCCTCGGCCAGCGCGCGGAGTACGCGAAACGGAATGATCGCCCGGTAAAAAAGTCGCATAAAGAACCCGGCGTGGAGATCGAAGCTCATTTTCAGCATCTCGCGTGTCGGCGGAATGAGGATCGTTCCCCAGACGCGGAGAAATCCCCACCATTTCTTCGAAAGACCTTCGGCGCCCATAAAAAGCGTCATGTCGATTTCGACTTCCTGGATCCAGTCGACCGACATCAGAAGGAAGTCGTCCATCGACTCGGTCTTTTTCGCGGAGGCGCGCACGTAGTGATTCCAGGCGTGGGGGCGAAGCTTTACGAGCATCCGGTCGACCTCGACCATCGGATCGAGACGGTTCGAAAGGTAAAGTGCGTGATAGGCGTGGCTGGCGGCACCGGCGGCGATCGCAGTCTCGACGAAGCGGTCCCACGGAAACCGCGACCGGTGAAAGCGGAGAAGATTCGTGACGTCGACGAGGTCCTTCAGCTGGGTCTTGAAAAATCCGAGGTGCAGGCAAAGGTGAAGCATCGTGTCTTCGGGCGCGAGGATTTTCACCGGGACGCCCTGAAAATCGAGATCTTCGACGCGCGACCAGATCGCCGGATAGTCGACCGTGTAAGGGCCGAGGTGGGTCTTGATTCCCCATTGCGTGCCGAGCACGAGGGAAAGATCACGACTCACGTACGGGGTTGCGTGCCACGCTACTTTCTCTTGGGTTTGCTTATCGTCTTTTACGCGCTCAGCAAACGAAACGAAGCCGAGCGATTCGTAAAGTTCGTAAATCTTCGGGAGATCGGACTTCTGGATGAGAATGTCGATGTCGTTACTCTTCTTATAGAACGGGTTCCGGTAGATCTGGTGGGCGAGGCCGGTTCCCTTAAGGAGCACGACGGGAATGCCCCGGTTCCGGAATTCTTCGAATAAGGGGCGGGCATGGGTAAACCGCGTTTCGAGTTTCTTCCGAACCTCCGTGCGTTCAGTGCCCCATTCTTCGCGCAGTTTCGAGGGGAGACGATCCGCGTGCCCGAGGGCTTCGATCTGGGTAAGGACCCAGACGCGGTGAACGTTTGCGCGAGCGAGTCCGTCGAGTTTCTCATAGTCGATCGGTGCGGTAAAAAGACGCGCGATTTCGGCCCTTTCGTTCGGGGTGTGATCGAGCAGACAAAGTAAAATCAGGAGGCGTCCTTCATCGGAAATCGGGCGGCGACTCATCGGGGATCCTCTCCGAGGCGAAGTACTTCGTCGGCAAGTTCGTTCACGTGGCGGGTTTTTCCATCGGATTCGCCGGCCAGCGCGACCAATCGAATTTCCGGATGGTGCCGCCTAAGCCAAGCAAACGCCGCGAGGTAGCCCGCACGCAGTTTCGTGAGACCCGCTTCGTTTTCGTGAAGTTCGGCTTGGCTCCCCCGTGCATCGATGCGCGCGAGGGCGGTGGGAATACTCACGTCGAGAAAAATCGCGGTGTCAGGGAGCGGGGTTTGAAACTGGGCGGCGAGTTCGGCAAGCATCGGTTCGGGTGGCTGTCCGAAAAGTCTCTTTAAATAGAGGGGAAGTTCGGCGAGCGGGAGATCGCGCCGGAGCCTCCGATTTTCCGATTCGTGCCACGCGCGTACGCGCGCTTCCGCACCGGGCTCGAGTTTTTCTAACTCCGGGAAATAGGTCTCCGCGAGTTCGACCTCGGTGAGATTCCGAGTGAGGCGTTCACTAAAATACGGGCCGTAGACGAGGGCATCGACAAGCGGATGTCGCTCGGAAAGAATGGGGTTCGTGCCGGCGGTGACGAGCGCCGCGCGGGCCGGACCGTAGAGGAGAAGCTGGAGGTAGACGGCAATCGACTTCCATTCGAGGGATTTCAGTTTATCGCCGCTGTGATTCATTCGGTCGAGCGTCGCGGAAAGGACGGGGTCGGGCGAGGTCGGGGCGTGGTGATAGCGCGGACAAGTGATGAGACCGGTGGTGCTTCCGTCGTGCGCATTGGCTTGGAGACGCGCGCCGAGGTGCTTCGCGAGCGTGCTCTTTCCGGATCCGTCGATCCCGAAGAGCGCGATGGTGGTCGGGGCTTTCTTCATGTCCGTTCGAGCTCCCGGAGACAAACCGCGAGTTTCGTCTCGACCGGTGTTTCCCCGTC
>JBBQMV010000023.1:0-15865 GCA_038329315.1 Bdellovibrionia bacterium
GGATCGTCTCCGCGGAGGATCGACGTAAACTCGACGTTCTCGATAACGGTGAGGTCTTTAAAGAGGTTGTACGATTGGAATACGAACCCGATGCGGCGCGACCGGAACTCCGTCAATTCTTTAACGCTTTTTCCGGAAATCTCTTCGCCATCAAGAATCACGCGACCTTCGCTTGGATGGTCGAGGCCCGACGCAATATTCAAGAGGGTCGTCTTTCCGCTCCCGGACGAACCTTTGAGTGCGACAAACTCACCCTTAGCGACGGTGAATTCGATTCCGTCGAGGGCCCGAACGGCCTGCGCCGATTTTTCCGAGTAGACCTTCGAAACATGAAGAAGCTGAATAGCGGCGCTCATTTACTTCATGGTAACCTGAAGCTAATCAGTGTCACTACGGGAATCACCATGAAGACTATTCTGACGATATCGTTTGTACTTTTTTCCACTCTCCTCGCGATTGCAATTACCGCCGCGTCCGCCCGCGCCGCACCGGATGCGACCGAACTGATTAAAAAATCTGAATTTCAAACCCGTGGAAAATCTGTCGAGTCCGATATGTCGATGACCGTAATCCGAGGCTCGACGGTCCGAAATCTCGAAATCAAAGTTTGGGCCGAAGGAAACGACAAAGCAGTCGTGAAAATTCTCGCACCGGCGAAAGATCGTGACACTGGGAATCTACGGCTTAAGTTCGATCTCTGGCAGTACCTGCCGAACCTCGAACGCACGATTAAAATTCCACCATCCATGATGCTCCAGAGCTGGATGGGTTCGGATTTTACGAACGACGACCTCGTAAAAACGACGAGTCTCGGTCGGGACTACACCCACAAGCTCCTCGGTGAGGAGGTTTTCAACGGAATGAAGACCTACAAAGTCGAATGTACTCCGAAAAAGGACGCGCCTATCGCTTGGGGGAAAATCATCATGTGGCTTCGAAATCCAGACGCGGTTCCGGTGAAGAGTGAGTTCTATACCGAGAGCGGCGAACTCGCGAAGATCTCGATCGGTACCGATCTGAAAACGTTCGGCGCCCATACTGTCGCTACGAAGCTCAGCATGAAGCTACCTCGGAAGCCGGATCATGAAACACGAATCGACTATAAAGAACTTCGGTACGACCGCGACATCCCCGGGAACACCTTCACTCAGGAATTTCTGAAAAAGCGTGCAAAAAATTAAATCGTTCGCCCTCACCGTTTTGCTCTTTTCGAGCGTCAGTGGAAACGCTGCCCGGCCCGTACCTATAGAAGCGCTAGAGTTAATCAAAAAAAATGAAACTCAATCCCACGGACAAAGCCTTGAATCTCGGGTTATCATGCGGGTCGTGCGCGGAAAAAAAACCCGTACGCTGGAATTTCTTCTGTGGTCGAAAGGGACCGAAAAGTCGGTCGTAAAAGTTATCGCTCCGGAAAAAGATCGGGCCCTCGCCCATCTTCGACTCGGCACGGACCTCTGGAATTATGCCCCCGAAATCGAACGCGTTCAAAAAGTTGCTCCTTCAATGATGAAGCAGGCGTGGATGGGAGCGGATTTTACGAACGGCGACCTTGTTCGTGCTTCGAATCTTTCGCGCTATTACGACCATCGAATCACCGCCGAAGAGAAAATCGAAGGGCACGACGTTTACAAAATTGAAAGTCGGCCTAAAAAAAATGCTCCCGTCGAGCCGGGGCGAATCGTGACCTGGCTCACGTACCCAGACGGGGTCGAAATGAAGCAAGAGTATTTCGGGAAAAACGAAAATCTCGAGCGCACCGTTCAGTGCAAGAACTTCAAAAAGTCCGGCGAGCATCAATATCCAGGAACACTGGTCATTACGAAGGCCGGCGAATCGGGTTCATTTACCCAGATCGACTACCGCTCGATACGGTTCGACCAGCCGATTCAAGAGACGGTCTTTACGCAAGAGTTTCTGAAGAAGCGGATTGAAGCGCCCGATCTTCCTCGACCTTAAAATGCGGCTTTCAGACCCAAAGTGAACTGATTTCCACTACCCAGATAATTTCCGTCCCGAAATGTAAACGTTCGTTTCGAAAACTCCGCCCCGTCGGACGCGAACGGAATATTCACTTCGGAAAGAACTTCGACATCGTCGCTGAGCGAATAGTTCAGTTTGAAGATCGCGATTTGGCCCCCATCGACCCCATTCAGCAGGTCGCCGATACCGGCCTTCCAAAGGGTGCTGAGCTGCCAATTCAGAAGCGCGATCGAATAATAGCGCGCGCGAAGATTCGTGAACCTGGACGGATCGAAGATCGAATAGCTCGAAGTGTCGAGGGCTCCGTTACTCTGGTAATACGTCTCGAGCAGCAACGAAAGTTCAGCGTTAATCGCTCCGTCAAGTCCGAGACCTACCTCTGTCTCGGAAGCGCGCTCGCCCTTCAGATAGAGCGATTCGAAGCGAAGCATCCAGTCAAAGAGCGTCTTCGAAAATGCGAACCCGACTGCCGTGCGGTCCCACCACCGACCTGTGAGAATTCGCATTTCGGCGAAGGAACTAAAGATCGTGGTTTCGAGTAGGTGGGCGTCGTCGTCCGAGGTCGGGCCATAGAGGCTTATCGCTTTAAACGAAACCGAACCCGTCTGGTACGAAGCGCCGAATCCATCCGAACCGTAGACGATTGCGGGACCAAAAAGTCCCGCCACAGGCCGAGTGAACTTATTCCAGACCTTAAAAAATGAAAGCGTCCCGAGCGAGATCGGACGACGTCCGACCCACAGCTCGCCTTCCGAAAAATTATAGGAGGCGCGTAACCGTTCGATGTCGGAAATTACCTCGGCACTTTTCGAAGTCACGAGCGTGCGCTCAGCGTGCATGAAACGCTCCGGTGAGCGGATATTCAGTCGCGCGATATCACCGTCTGGATAAGAGGGCGTATCCCCGAAGACACTCCGGAGTTCGTGGCGAACTTCGAATTCGAACTGATCGCTACTCGCAACGATTTGGGTCCCGAAGAAAAAAATCCCGTCGAGTACCGAGTTCGCCTGCGTGAATCCTTGCTGGGAAAGATCACGGTAGATCCCGTTCGCCTGGAAATCGAATTTCGTCCGAAGATCGTAGGCCTGCGCGGAAGGAAGTCCGGCACTAACGAACACGAGCCCCGCTAGAATTTTTGGTTTCCAACCGCTTCGCATTGAGCCCTTCCTCAGCCGCGAATCGTGTCGACCGGAGTAAGCCGCCCCGCACGGTACGCCGGAAAGATTCCGGCTAACGTCACGAAAGCCACCATTACCGAAGCCGCTTTAATAAACGGGATAAAGGCATAGACCGGATATACAATGGTCGAATCGATCGTAAGCCCTTGGAAAGTATTCGCCTTACCGACAAATATACTGAGATCGAATCCTTGCCAGTGGTGATACGCAATAAAGCCGCCGCCGATCAGAAAACCAAATACCAGTCCGGTGATCGCCATCAGGAAGGCTTCGATCACGATGATCGTCATAAGTTGGCTGGGCTGCATCCCGAGGGCAAGCATCACGCCGAACTCTTTTGAGCGTTCGTGGACGCTCATGAGAAGCGTGTTCACTGTTCCGAAGATCACGATCGCGACGAGAATCGCGGTGAGCATCGCGATGAACCCGTCGTTAAACCGAAGGATCTGCGAAACCATCGGATTTGCTTGGCGCCATCCGATCGCCGTTAAATCCGCGGGGAGTAACTTATTCATTTCGGATTCGATGCGATCGATATCGCTCGCATCTTTTACGCGAAACGCGACTTCATGAATACCATTCAGTACGGCTACTTTCTTCGCGCAGGAGAGCGTGGTGAATGCGTAAATCTTATCGTACTCACCGGTCTTACTATTGTAGATCCCTTTCACCCGAAAGAGCTCATTCCCGAGCGTTCCGTCCGCAGCTTGGCCGAGAAATACGACTTTATCGCCGACCCCGACGCGCAGAAGCTGAGCAAGCTTTTCACCGATGTAAATTGGCTTGTCCGCGCAGTTTCCTTCGGGGTCCGGATCGAGCCAAGCGCCTTTAACGAGAAAGCTCTTAATCCGACTCGCCTTCGGTTCGTTCGTCGGATCGACCCCATTCAAGAAGAACGGAAAAGACTCTTCGGCGGCGGCGACGAGGCCAGGAAGTTTAATGCGTTCGACTTTGATCGGGTCCGGTCCGAGGGCACTCGAAAGATCGGGAAGCGGGCTGTTAATGACGTCCGCGAGACGTTTGTCATCCGCGTAAACTTTTTTAAAAACTTGAACGTCTGCCCCTGAGAGAGAAAGTACTTTATCGATCAGGTAGTTCGAGCGTGCGAGCATTACGGATTGGAGCCAAAAGATAACCGCGAGACTCAGCGCGATACTCAGAATGGTAATCCCGGTGCGCCGTTTATTCCGAACCAACGTCCGGAGTGCGGTTTTAAATAAGAGTTTCATCTAGGGCCAAAGCCTCCCGATATTCCAACTTTTGGCCGTGCGGGTGTAGGTAATACGCTCGTGAAGACGGCTGGCCCGGTCTTCCCAAAATTCGAAATAGTCGGCGAAGAGTTCGAAGCCACCCCAACTTTCAGGGCGAGGGATCGGCTTACCCTCGAACTGCTTCGTGAGTTGTGCGACCTTTTCATCCATATCCGCGGGAGAATCAAGAGGCCGACTTTGGAGCGAGGCCATCCCTCCGATTTGGCTACCGCGTTCGCGCGACGCCCAGTAGGTATCGGATTCCGCGTCGGAGAGTCGCGCGATTTTTCCTTCGATCCGAATCTGGCGACCGAGCGTCGGCCAATAAAAGAGGAGTTGGGCTTGGGGATTCGATAGGAGTTCGCCGGCCTTCCGGCTTTCAAAGTTCGTATAAAACTTAAATCCGTTTTCGCGATCGACACTTTTAAGGAGCACCATTCGCCCCGACGGCTTCGCATCGGGAGTCGCGGTGATCAGCACCATCGCATCGAACTGCGGTAGAGCCGCTTCGCGCGCGCGCGCGAAACAAGTTTCAAAAAAATCATACGGGGATACGGGGACCTTTTCGCTCAAGCGTTCGCTCCAGACGCGCTTCGTTACACCTACGGACACCTCTAAAGGCGGGAGAGGCGCGAACGTCCCCAGCCTAGGAATCCTCGGTAGCCAGTTTTCGAAATCCTCTCTTAGAATCCCGCTAAACTCCAGACGGTTATCTCCGCTTTGGGTCTGCGATCTCCGATCGCGTGGTCTTTTTTTAGTGCTTCCGTTAAGATCCTCTCGAATGCAAATTACCTCGAACGATATCGCTCTCATCGGACTCCTCGTCTTCCTCGAAGGTATCCTCTCCGTCGATAACGCGCTCGTATTGGCAATTCTAGCTAAGCATCTTCCGAAGAAAGAGCAAAAGAAAGCGCTCAGCTACGGACTTATCGGCGCGTTCGTTTTTCGCTTCATCGCACTCGCGATGGTGAGCTACCTCGTTAAGTGGACCTGGGTAAAATACGTCGGCGGTGGATATCTTCTCTATATCGCCGTGAAGCACCTCTTCTTCCCTACGAAGCCCGATGAGCATGGGAAGAAAACGAAGGACGCTTCCTTTTGGAAGACCGTTATTGCGATCGAACTGACCGACGTCGCATTCGCGGTCGACTCGATCCTCGCCGGGATCGCCCTCACTCCGAAACTTTGGATCGTCTTTACGGGCGGCGTGTTCGGCATTGTCTTGATGCGGTTTGCGGCCTCTGCCTTCATTAAGCTGATCGAGAAATTCCCGCGGCTTGAAAAGTCCGCCTACCTACTCGTCATGATCATCGGCGCGAAGGTCATCCTCGAGGCGCTGAGGCTTCCAGGCGTGGATTTTCACTCCCCGAGCGCACCTTCGTTCTGGATCTTCTGGGCGCTCATGGCTGCCGGAATTGGATACGGATTCATCGGGAAGAAGTCGGCGAAAATCTAAAACTGGATTCGCTCACTCGTCGTCAGGTCTTTGTCGGCACAGACGCATGCGCGAGCGAAGCTTCTTCGAGACGCGAAAGAAGATCCGCCATTCCGAAGGGCTTTACGAGATAACTTGAAACTCCTGCACGCCGTGCTTCTTCGATCTGTTTCGGGTCGTTGTTCGAAGTCATCATCACCATCGGAAGTTCTTTCGTCTTAGAAATCGAGCGGATTTGACGGACGAACTCGATGCCGCTTCGACCCGGAAGGTTCCAGTCCACAAGTGCAATCGCGATATCCCCGACCTTAACGAGTTCGGCCGCCATATCGGCGTTCTCTGCTTCTACGACGGAAATAAAACCGAGGTCGTTCAGCATTCCGGTAACGATCATGCGCATCGTCGGTGTGTCATCGATCACAAGGATCTTCCGTTCACTCATCCCTCGCTAGTTTATCACTATAACGAGTCGCCACGCCTCCAGTTCCCTCAGAATTCAACCGATGAAAGAGCGTAAACCCCGGAAGTAGTCAGCCAGAATGTTGACGCTGTGACGGGGCCATTTCGAGGAAATGAATGAAATCGAAAGTGTGGCTCTTCCAAATTCCGATCGTCGCGCTCTTTGCGTGGGCCTATTGGGTACACGAGGCCGGAATCCAAGGGCGTCTCGAAAACACGTTTCTTCGTGAACGTGTTTTCCCGAAACTGGTGACGATCGCCGGCCAGCACACCAACCTAAAATTCGCCATGCGGGGCCCTCAACCGCCAAAAAATAAAATCGTCGTTGTCGAAGTCGACAACGATTCCATCGATGAATACGGGCGCTGGCCATGGCACCGGGATAAGACAGCCCTCCTCGTCCAAAGCATCTTCGACGCTGGGGCGAAATTCGTTGCGCTCGATATTACGTTCTCGGAACCCGACCGTCGGGTTTCCGATGATATCGAAAAGCTTCTGAAGGAAAAAAAGATCACAGAAAATCTAGATACTTTCGAAACGGACCATAACCTTGAAACGGTCTTCGCATTCAATTCTGGAAAAGCTTCCCTTGGTTGGATGGCCGCGACTCAGTGCCAACCCGCATTCGACGCTTCAAATCCCCAAATCTGCCCAGTCGAAGACCCAAACGAAAGCAACGCCCCGAAAGACCTCGCGAAGTTTGCCCTAAAAGACACTGTCTTCTCGCGCCCGCTCGACCTTAAAAAAATTCCGCTCGTCTACATTCCTCAGTTTCTCTCAAACTTGAAAATGTACAACGATGCCGCCGAACATGCGGGCTTTCTGAACGCCTATCCCGATCCGGACGGTTATATTCGTCGAAGCCAGCTTATTCTCGTCGGATCGGACGGGAAGCTTTATCCATCGTTAGCTCTCGCCACCGCAGCGGCAGTAATGAATGAATCAATCGAAGTAAAATTAAACGAACGCCAATCCATCGAGTCTCTGAAATTTAAAAAATCTGGACGCACGATTCCAGTCTCACCGCTCGGCATGATGGAGGTGAATTTCCGTGGCCCAGCCCAATCCTTTCAGTATATCAAGGCCCGCGAAGTCATGTCGCAAGACGAAAAAATTCAAATTGAAGTGAACCGTCAGATCGCAAGCGTTTCCAAGAAAGACCTCTTGAAGGACGCCATCGTCTTTGTCGGTCTGACCGCGGTCGGCGTTTACGATATGCGTGCCTTTCCGTTTGACTCGAATACGGCCGGAGTCGAAGGCCACGCGAACATCCTCGATAATCTAATCTCTGGCGATATGCTTCGCCACGGCGACGGATCCACCGGTACGTTTTGGGTTTACGTCGTCATGACCCTCGGCGCGCTCCTTTTCGCATTTGCCGTCGAACGACTCGAATCCATCCCAGCGATTCTTCTTTTTATCACGGTTATGGGTGGCGGATTCTACATCGACCAAAAGATCCTTTTCGAATCGAACGAGAGTTGGAATACTTCGCTCCTCATGCTCGAAGTTTCGATGATCTTTCTTTTTACGTTTGCCGTGAAATACGTCCTCGAAGAAAAGGGGAAAAAGGAAATCCGGAACGCGTTCGGTAAATACGTTTCCCCGGCCATCATCGAATCCGTCATGAAAGATCCGTCGAAACTCTCCCTTGGTGGCGAAAAACGCGACATGACGATCGTGTTCTCCGATATTCGAAGCTTCACGACTTTTTCGGAAAAGATGGACGCGAAAACTCTTTCGACCTTTCTGAACGAATACCTCGGCCAAATGACGGATATCGTTTTCGAAACCGAAGGCACGCTCGATAAGTACATCGGCGACGCTGTCATGGCTTTTTGGGGCGCTCCGCTCGACCAGCCGAAACACGCCGTGAATGCATGCAAAGCTGCGATCAAGATGCAACAAGCACTCAGCGCGCGGCAACCTTACTTTATGGAGAAGTACGGGATCGAAGTGAACGTAGGAATCGGGGTCCATACCGGCCCCGTAGCCGTGGGAAACATGGGTTCCGAACGGATCTTCGAATACACCGTCATCGGTGATCACGTGAACTTGGCGTCACGGATCGAAGGTCTAACGAAGGACTACCATTCGAAGATTCTCACCACGCGTTCGACGATGGACCTGATCGGCCAGCTGAACGAACCCCTTCCTCCACACCGAGTGCTCGACTTCGTGAAGGTGAAAGGGAAGAAAGTCGCCGTGGAGCTCATCCAAATCCTCGACATCGAGATGCCGAAAGACGGACTCGATACCTTTCTAAAAGCGCGTGAACTCTACGCCGCCCAAAAATGGGACGAAGCGATCGCGCAGTTCGAAATTTCGGCGAAGACGCTCGTCGTAAATGGAAAAGACGACGAGATGTCGCACGAATTTATCGAACGCTGCAAAGATTTTAAATTGAATCCTCCAGAAGCCGGTTGGGACGGCGCCTGGGTGATGAAGACCAAGTAGTAAGAAAGAGGCTATGGCAGGACCGTCCGGAGCACGCAGACTTCAAAAAGGCGACCTCCTCTTTAAAGAGGGGGACAGCTCGAACGCCATGTACCTCATCCGCACTGGAATGGTTCGCATCTTCAAAAAGAAGGGCGACCAACAAATCGAAATTGATACTCTCCGGAGCGGACAAATCGTTGGAGAAATGGCTTTCCTTGACGGAAATCCGCGCTCCGCTTCTGGCGAAGCCCTCATGGAAACCGAACTCGTCGAAATATCGAAATCGATCTATGACTCGACGATGGTCCAGGTTCCCGAATGGTTAAAGGTCCTTCTGAAGGCCATTGTCGCTCGCCTTCGCTCGACAACGACGAAGATGAAAAATCTCGAGACCTCCTCGAGCGAAATGAATTACGCCGACGGGCGCCGAAACTTTATTTTCCTCGGCGTTCACGACTGTTTAAAAATCGGCTCCGCCGTTCTCCTCGTGGCCCTAAACGGGAAAGAGGAGATGCCGGAAGGAAAGCGGATCAAGATGGGCGCGCTTGAGCGCTACGGGAACCAAGTGATGGGCGTCCCCATCGCGAAACTTACCAGCTTCCTCGATATTTTGAAGCAGGCGAACATCGTGCATATCTCGGATAACAGCCAAGACGTCGCGCTAAAAGACGGCCAGCTTCTCGAGTCGTTCATCCAGTACGTATGTGACGAGAACCTTCTCGAACCGACGAAGCGTCACGATATTTCGATTCGTGGATTTCTCGTCATGGGCCTCATCGCGAAACACCTCGATAAATCACCGAAGGACGAAACCTCGGGCATGTCGACCGTAAATCTGATCGAGATACAGAAGCTCGAAACTTCGCCGGCCGGAAAAGAGCCGTTCCGAATGGATGAGTTCATCGAACTCGTGAAGCTCGGCTACGCCTCGAACCTCACCGTCATCTCGACCGATCAGCAAACGACGATGGTCCAGGTCGACACTTTCCGGCGTGCCTACCGGATTAATCGCGTGTTGAAAATTATCGAGGCGATGAACGAAGAAAAGCAAAAGAACGCCCTAGGATACGGAAAATAACGCGAGGCATCGGCTCCGTGGCTTGACGGACACCGTCGCGTTCGATATCTCCGCGCCATGAAACGTCCCCTTCCCCGCCCGCTGCTCCTCGGCCTCGTCACGCTTTCCTTCGTCGCGAACTCGGCCAACGCGATGTTTATCGATCGTTTCATCGAGCGCTGGCAGAATCTGCGCGCTGAGCTCCACGACGCCGAAGTCGAAAATTTTCCACTCTTCGATTCGAGCTACTTCAAATCGCCCTTGAAGAACTTCCTCATCCACCAGGGGACGTTCACCCAAAAACTCGATCACTTCGACCTAGGCGATACGCGGACGTTTACCCAGCGCTACTGGATCAATAATCGATACGCGCTCGGCCGCAAAGGCGCTCCGGTTATCTATTATATCTGCGGCGAGGCTCGCTGCTCCCCCGGAAATGGATTCGCGGTCGCACTCGCGAAGTCCCTCCATGCTTACGTCGTCACACTCGAACACCGCTATTACGGCGATTCCGTTCCGACGGCGACGTACTCGGCCGCGAACCTACAGTACCTCTCGGCCGACCAAGCGATCGCCGACCTCGATGCTTTCCAAACTTACCTGAAGGCGGATAAGAACCTTACCGGTGAATGGGTCTCCGTGGGTGGTTCCTACGCGGGAGCGCTCTCTGCTTACTATCGTCTTACTTACCCGACGAAGATCGTGGCCTCACTCGCCTCTTCGGGACCGGTACAAGCGAAAGCCGAGTTTGAAGAATATGATTACCAAGTCGCCACGGTAGTCGACAACGCCTGCTTGGCAAAAATCCAAAGCGTCACCGCGGAGATCGAAAATGACCTGAAAACTCCGGCTACGCGCGATGCCGTGAAAAAACTCTTCGGGTCTTCCGAAGTGACCGATGACGTCGACTTCCTCTACATCGTCGCCGACATGGCCGCGATGGCGATCCAGTACGGATCCCGCACCGAATTCTGCTCGACGATCGAAGAAGGCACGAATTCAAAAGAAGCCTACGCGAAGCTCGGCTTGGCCCTATTTGCGAATTTCGGAATGACAACGATCGAAGATACCGCGCAAGGTAACCTATCCGAGAAGGCCGATGATTACCGTCAAAACGGAATGCGCCAATGGCTCTACCAGTCCTGCACCGAATTCGGTTTTTGGCAGGTCGCCTATCATGATCCGAAGTACTCCTCGCGTTCGGCACGGATCGATCTTCCGTTTCACAACGAGATTTGCCACCGGATGTTCGGTCGCCAAGGCACGGTCGATACCTCCCACATTAATCGCGCGTTTTACGCGCCGATCCTCGCAGGCAAGATCACGAATACGTTCTTCACGAACGGTTCGGACGATCCGTGGCAACACCTCGCGATCAATCCGGCGCGTGGAAACGTGCCGCCTTCTGCGGAAGCGATGCTGATCGAAGGCGCTGCTCACTGCGGCGACCTCGGCGCTCCGGGCTTAAACCGGAATATCGCGGACGCCCAAGACCACTTCCGCGAACTCCTGAAGGGCTGGATGCGTGCAAGAGAGTGACTTCGAGGGAACGATCGTCCTCGAGCGATTTGCCGAAATCGGCAAACTCGATGAATTTCTTGAGGCCGTCGATTCGGATGATTTCGACCTCGCAAAAGCGCTCATGAAATTGGCCCGACTCGATTCCGGCACCATCGCGATGGTGCTTAAGAAAATGAGCGACGCGGACGGCGAGCCCTAATCGTTATTCTTTCGAAGTAGCTTCGGGAGCGCGAACGACGACGAACTCGGCGATCCGGCGTTCCTTCTTGAAACTCTTACCGGCTTTTTCGGCGTCCTTCACGGACTCGAACTGACCGACGAAAAGGCGGAACCACTTCCCTTTGCCGGCGAGCTCGACTTCACGCACTTCTGCGCGGAGACCGTTTTCGTTCAGCTTGAGCAGTTCGGGTTCGGCTTCGTGCAGGCTTGGGAAAGACCCGACTTGGAGCGTGTACCGGGAAGCGGCGCTCGAAGCGACTCGCTCGATTGCCGGAGCGGTCTTTGGCTCGGGCTTTTTCTTCGGTTCTACTTTCGCGATCGGGGCTTCCGCAGTTTCGGGTTCAGCACCGACTTCCGGCTTCTTCGCTTCTTTATGCACTTCGGTCGGCAGCTCGACCTGGCGGGCCCGATCGACCTTCATGCCGGTCTTCGCAATTTCGTCGCGCAAGCTTTGGTCGAGCGATTCGTCGACGGCGGCCGGGACGTTCTTCACTTCTTGGGAAATCTCGACACGGCTTGGCGCCTGCGTTTCGGCGGGGAGGAGCGGATCGACTGGCTTCGCTTCCGCGGCCATTTCGGTGGCCTTCGGAACGACCTGCTTACCAAGGTGGACGCCGAGGGTGAACGCGAAAAGGGCGACCCCGACCCCGAGCAGGATCAGAATGCCAACTTCCTTGCGGTCATAGATAAAGAGGCGTCTTTTTTGGTCCACTTCCTTCGATCCTAACGGGGTTTGACGAGTTTAGTCAACCGGAGTCCGGCCTGAAAACTCGCTGTCCGAGTTTCGTACGAGCATCGTCCCGAGAGTGCCTCGGTACGCCCTTCGCGGGTCCGGATTTTCCATTCCTCCCGGGAGGAGAAAATAACATGACGATCCTGAAGAATGAGAGTGGCCAGGGCCTGACCGAGTACCTCGTACTCCTGATTTTGATTTCCGTCGCGAGCATCACGGTCGTGACCCAAATGGGCGGAGCGATATCAAATCGATTTCGGGCCGCAAAGGAGAAGATCCAATCGATGTCCGTGAACTCGGATGGCGGATGAGCGGGGTCAAACCCTGATCGAGTTCGTCGCGATCATCCCCGTGATCGCGCTCACGATCCTCGGAACGGGATGGCTCCTTCGTGAAACGAATCGACGTACGGAATGCACGCGCCTCGTATTCGAGGCCGTGCGTTCGCGTCTCGAAGGCGGGACCGCGATCGGGTTTCAGATCGCTGGCGGTGAAATTCGAAACGTCGAGGACGGCGTAGAGGGAAAACTGAAATGCGGGTCACACACCGAAGCGCTTTTTTTGCCGAAAATCGATCGAAGGAAAGCCGGAGGCTTCTTCACAGGAACCAGATCGGGAGCATCGCAGTTCCACTCCTCCTTTTGACCGTGATTCTTGGTGGGGCAACGATCTCGTCACTCGGCTACGCGTTTCTCTGGCAATCGAAAGCCTCGCTTCAGCTCCGCCTCGATCGCTGTGTCGAAAGCGCGGCCGCGGAACTCACCTCGGTCCAAAATACGATCGAGTTCTCGAATCTTCGTCTGAAGGCCGAACGCGCCGCCGCCGCCGCGGCAGCCGTCCCGACGTTTGGCGCCTCGATCGTGGACGCCCAACCGGTATTCGAAGCGGAGGTCGCCCTCCAGGAAGGAGAGCGGCTCCGATGGATCGTTCGCCAAGCGAAGTGGATCGCGGAACGGGGCTGCGACGGACGGGGTGATCTCTTTCTTCCGCTCCCGAATTTAAAATGGTCGCGGTCCCCTCCCGATTCGATCGGAGTTCAACCCCTCACCTGGGATGGCCGTGAACGACTCGTGATTCGCCTTTGGAAATCGAATCGCTTCGCCCAAGCCCGAATCGACGCGAAAGGATTAACTACCCGTGCCCTTACCGACAAATGGAAAGCTCAGTGGATCTCCCGAATCGGGCCAAGTCTGGATTGAAGGAATATTATGGATCTCTCTTTTTATGACGTTCGCACTCGGCTTCTTGCGACTTTCCAATCTGGAATATCGCGCTTACGAAAGTGGCCTCGGCTATCACGATTTTCGAGCGCACGAATTCCACGCGGGGCTTGGATCTTCCCCGTCGCGCTGATGCTCGGGGTTTGGGCGCACCGAGGGAGCCGCGAAGACGGACGAACGGATTGGCTTCGGGAAAATCCACCGGTACTCGAGGCCTGGCGAGCAATCCTCGTTCATCGAGGCTTCGGGCCGATCGACGATCCCGCTTGGCGCGAAAAGGCGTTTGCCGAAATGCCCGACGCCGGCCGAACCCGGGACTCCGCGCTCATCTCCGAGGACCACACGACCTTCGCGCTTCGAACCGAAGGGGATTGGCTCTATTTCGGATTGGCCCGAAATGGGGGCGGCGGCCAGACGGTCAAACGCGAGCTTTGGGAACCGCTCGGCCTCGGATGGGAGGCCGTCGCGCATTTAGACGCCCTCGAGCTCCCGGTTTTTAAGCGGACCGACGAAAAACCCAGAATTCGGGACGAATGGCGGGACTCCCGTAGTCTCAACTATTGACAAGGCGCGTGGAAAACGATTGATTCGGTTACCGTGAAAACACCCGCAACGATTCTGACCGTCGGCTCCCTGGCTTTCGATTCCGTCCAAACCCCGGCTGGTAAAGCCGACAAGGTCCTTGGCGGATCGGTGAACTACTTCTCCGTAGCGGCGTCGTTCTACGCCCCGGTGCAAATCCTCGGCGTCGTCGGCGAAGACTTCCCCACCGACCACCTCAAGTGGCTCGCCGCTCGTAGGATCGACACGTCCGGCGTCGAAACCGTTCCAGGAAAAACGTTCCACTGGGCCGGTTCCTACGACGGAAACATGAACGAAGCGAAAACGCTCACGACCGATTTGAACGTCTTCGCGAATTTTGATCCGAAGCTTTCCGAGCTCCATCGCTCCGCAGACTTCGTGTTCCTCGCGAACATCGATCCCGTTCTCCAAACGAGCGTGCTCGACCAAGTGAAGGGTCCACGCCTCGTCGCCGCTGACTCGATGAACTTTTGGATGACGATCAAACTCCCGGAACTCAAGGAAACCCTCAAGCGAGTCGACATCCTTTCCATCAATGAAACTGAGGCAGCGATGCTCTCAGGCGAAAAAAATCTTCATGCCGCCATCACGAAGATCCGTGCGATGGGCCCATCAGTTATCGTTGTTAAACGCGGCGAATACGGCGCGATGCTCTCCACGCCACGCTCGATCTTCCTCGCCCCGGCCTTTCCGGTTGATAGAGTCATCGATCCGACCGGCGCAGGCGATTCGTTCGCCGGCGCGTTCATGGGATTCCTCGCCGAACACGGTGCGGACCGCGAAATGTCGAAGACCGATCCGACGAAGTTCGACGGACTTCTCCGCCGCGCGGTGCTCGCCGGTTGTACGATGGCGAGCTTCACCGTTCAGGATTTCTCGCTTCATCGCCTAATGCGGCTTGAACTGAATGAACTCATCGATCGCCAGCACGCACTCATGCGAATGATATCAGTCGATTAATTTCCGGAAACGGATTTTAAATCATTCGAAATGCCCGAATGATTACTCGTGGGGCCCTTTATTCGGATCGCGGTGATCACTTCGCCGGCGACTGCAGCACCCCAGTGCTCGCCAGGATTTTGGCCGCCTTTACTCGTCGAATAGGGATAGTATTGCGTACCGTGTGGATCATTTTGGCAGTCTTTTTCGTTCGTGTAAGTCCGACTATTCACGAAGGTGCATCCCTTCGCCTCGACGGTACTTTTCAGCATTTTTAAGAAATCCAATTGGCCCTTTAACGAATATCCCGGTCCTTTTCGCTGATACGGGGAACCTTTCGTCGGTTCCTTCGGTGGACCGATCCAAACGCATTTCGCTCCGCCCGCTTTCGCTTCGTCGACCAAATGTTCGATTTGAACTTGAACGCGCGAATCGAAACTCGTCGAGTTCCCTTGCGGAAGCTGATTCGTTCCGAGCGCGATGACGACGGTTCCCGGCTGGCTGGCACGTTTAAGCTGCGAGAGACTCCGCATGGGGCGCGCATTTTTCGACGTCCCGGTATATTTGATCTTTTTTTCCGAGGGAGTTTTCGTCGCCACGCAAATTCGATTCGAAAAATAGGAATACTTCGGATCGGACGAATCCAGCCAGTTCGCCGGACTACTCCCGCAACTCGCAGACACCGTGACATGAATATCCGACTGCCAATCAAGAACTTCCACGAGACCGTTCCCGAATTCGCCCGCGGCGTGCGAATCGCCAATCACGAGTACGTTTTCGGCGCGTGCGGCGGAAGAAAAAGAGAAAAGGACCAAAGCGGTGATCACAAACGGCCGGTGGTTCATCCCGATTA
>JBBQMV010000024.1:0-15423 GCA_038329315.1 Bdellovibrionia bacterium
TTATTCTACTGACCCTCTCGGGCTGCGGTGGCAGCGTCGAAGGTCTCGTCGCCGAACAATACGGCATCACCGACGCCACCCAGATTCGCTGGGACCTGCTCGACATCCTTTTCCCGGTCGTCGGCCCGGCGCACTTCACAAACGACTGGCACACGGCACGCGATGGCGGCGCTCGCCTACACGAAGGAAACGATCTTCTCTCGAAGAAACTTGTACCGGTCGTTGCGGTCGCCGACGGAACCGTCGCGTGGGTCCGCGCGAAAGTTGGCGGCGAATGCTGTACCATGGCGATCGCGCACGAGTCGCAGGGACTTTCGTACGAATCTTGGTACATCCATTTAAATAACGACACGCCCGGCACCGATGATGGAAAGATGATCGGCATCGCAAAGGGCATCAAAAAAGGCGTGCATGTTCAAGCCGGCCAACTCATCGGGTGGGTCGGCGACAGCGGAAACGCTGAAGGCACCACCCCTCACCTCCACTTCGAACTTCACGACGAATACGGAAACGCCATCAATCCATATTTGATTCTCAAGCGCGCGCGACACCTCGATCGCGTGCTAGTCGGTGACCAACCGATCGAACTTCCCGCGAAGTCTGCGAAAAAAACGTCGTCGAAACCGGCGCCGCCGGCCATCCGGCTTGAAACTGCAGAAGAGCAAGACGACTTCGCGAGTGGCTTCGGAGCGCCGCGGGGCGACTGAAATTTTTTACCGGTAATTGTTCCGTTTAGTGGTGCGCGCTTTCATCTACGGCCTGCGTGAGAGCCGAGCGATATCCGAGGAATCCTTCGGTTAAGTCGATCGGCTGAAGGTCGTACGGAAAATCCGGGCGCACGCCGCTATTCTCGATCGGTTGGTTCCGAGCGCGGCGAACTTCCGCCATCGCGACGCTGTACACCCAGATGCCGTAAGGATCGTTCGCCGGGGCTTCCCGCGAGATCACGTATGCACCGACGCCCGGCGCCGGAGAGCCGAAGATTTTCGCGCGTCCCAGATCCTGGAGAACCGCCGGGGCCATATCCGCCGCCGAAAACGACCACTCATTTTCAAGCATGATGATCGGCTTCGAGTAGACGTGCCCCTTTGGGTTAATCTGCGCGATTTGAAGAAGCGGCATCGAGCGAGAGAGACGAGCGCCGCCGGTTTTCATGTCGGCGAGCACAGCTTCCGCTTCGGCATAGACACCGTTCGCGGTTTCGGCGGTTACCGGATAACCGGTGATGTCGCTTCCGAGTACCTTCTTCGCGACATTGTCATCACGAACGGCGCGGAGGCTCGTCTCGATGTCTTCCCACTTCATTCCGAGGTGGAAGTTCATCGGCTGAAGACTCCAGCGGAACCGAAGCGTCGCCGGAACCGGGCGCGAGATCAGGTGAGAAAGAAGTTCATAGAAGTAAAGTACGGAGCCGCCCCCGTTATTCGTCTGGTCGAGCACGAGAATATCGGTCTCGGCTTGCATCCGAGCGATAAGGGCATCGAATTCCGCGATCGATTCGGTCGCCTTCGCCGGAATATAGGTCGCGATTCGGATGAAACCGACGCGAGTTCCACGCGCGGTCCGACCGATCGTCGCATAGAAGAATGCGCGGCCGTCCGAATGCCAGCTCGTTCTCCCGAGTGCTGGAACGAACGGCGCACGCGCTCCGATTCCATTTACGAGATCGATGCCGCCCGAAGTGACCGCCGCTTCCACACGATCTATCTTCGCGGCGAACTCTTCAGGAAATTCGCCCGGCGCGAGCTTCTTCGTGAGGATCGCATCCGAAAACGGAGTGTTCGGAACCTTCTTCCATTCACGATCGAGGTGCACGCCGCGACCATCGCGTCGCATGAAGTCCATATGAACCGCTCCGTCAGGTAGCGGGAGTCCATTAAAGGCTGGACGACGGGTCAGGTAACGATCGGCGTAAGAGAGATCGGTCGTACGATTCACGAACGGGCGACGCGCGAGTCGGGTCAAAGCCTGGGCGACGGGTACTCCGCCGAAACGAACGAGTTCGTCGCCGATATGGACTGGGAACGTATCACTCGGCGCTTCCGCACGATTCACGTACGTCACGTACGAATGGCCGTCGACGGTACGAATCCCGAATGGGAGCTCCGAAGTCAACCAATCGCCTTTGAAATAGATTCCAGAGTGATAGTCTTTTGCGCTTTCGAAAGTGCGCTTGAATGCCATGCGCACGTCGGTGACCGAAGCATGCTCCCCGAGGTCGATCAAATTCGTACGAAGCTGGTCGAACACGATCTCACGGTCCCACCCGAACTTAACCCGCTTAAAATCTTCGAGCGCGTAGATCGAAGCGAAGTCGGAGTGGACGGCGTCGAAGAGCGGTTGCCATGGACGATCCAGAAATGCGGCAGAGGCAATCGATACGGCGGCAACGAATGAGAGCAGGATCAAAACCTTTTTCATTCGTTCGGAATCTCGCGAAGCTTTCCCTCCGTCAAGATATCGTCAAAAGAAAAGGGCCCACGAATCGCGGGCCCTTCTCCTAGTGTTTCTGTTTCGAACCTAAGTTAGTGTTTGATCGCTCCGGTACGCGGCGCCTTTTTATCCGTCGCGGTGAACACCACCGGATCCGGAATACTGAAGTCCGTACGAACGAGGAACGTCTCCGGGTTCGGAACTGCAAGGGCGATTCGAAGAACTTGATCGGCATGCTCGACCGGGATGATCTGCATTCCTTTCGTGATGTCCTTCGGAATCTTCTTCAGATCCGGCACGTTCTGCTTAGGAATGAGCACGGTCTTGATTCCACCGATCCGGGCCGCGAGGAGTTTTTCCTTCAGGCCGCCGATCGGAAGGACTCTTCCGCGCAGGGTGATTTCTCCGGTCATCGCCACGTCTGCTCGAACGGGAATCTTCGTAAGCGCGCTCGTGATAGCGGTCGCCATCGTGATGCCCGCAGAAGGTCCGTCCTTCGGCACTGCGCCTTCCGGCACGTGCAGATGGATGTCGCAGTTCGTGTAGAAGTCCTTGTCGATCCCGAGCGCATCGACCCTAGAACGCACGTAGCTCATCGCGGTCGAAGCCGACTCTTGCATCACATCTCCGAGTTTCCCGGTGATCTTGATGTTTCCCTTACCGGGAACGACCGACACTTCGATTTGAAGCATGTCGCCGCCAGCTTCGGTATAAGCCAAGCCATTCGTAAGACCGATTTCGTTCTGCTTCTCGACCATTTGCGCGGTCCACTTCGGTGGTCCGAGCAGTTCTTCGAGATCTTCCGCTTCGATCGTAATCAGGATCTTCGGATGCTTCACTTCGATCTTGTCGGCTTTTTCGACTGCCTTCTCGGAGTCGGATTTCTTCGCCTTCTTCACCGGAACGACTTCGCCGGAATCCGCGATCAGCTCCGCACGCTGGTCGACGATCTTCTTCGCTGCTTTTCGGCAAAGAGTCGCGACCGTACGCTCGAGATTCCGGACGCCGGCTTCCCGAGTGTACGAACGAATCAGTTCGCGAACCGCATCGTCGGTGACCGTCAGGTCACCTTCTTTGAGGCCGTGAAGTTCCATCTGCTTCGCGATCAAATAACGACGCGCGATATGATACTTCTCGTCTTCGGTGTAACCGGAGATATGAATGACCTCCATCCGATCGAGGAGCGGCCGCGGGATATTTCCGAGGTTATTCGCCGTCAGGATGAACATGACTTTCGAGATGTCGTAGTCGACTTCGAGGTAGTGGTCGCCGAACGTGTTGTTCTGCTCCGGATCGAGAACTTCGAGGAGCGCGGAGCTCGGGTCGCCCCGGAAATCCATGCTCATCTTGTCCACTTCGTCGAGAAGGAAGACCGGGTTCGAGGACTCGGCTTTTTTCAGCGACTGAATGATTTTCCCCGGAAGCGCGCCAACGTAAGTACGGCGGTGCCCGCGAATTTCGGCTTCGTCTCGTACCCCGCCCATCGATGCGCGTACGAACTTCTTATTGAGCGCGCGAGCGATCGACTTCGCGAGGGAAGTCTTACCGACCCCCGGAGGTCCGGCAAAACAAAGGATCTGACCCTTCGAAGCGTCGGTGAGAGAGCGAACCGCGAGATATTCGAGGATCCGTTCTTTCACTTCTTCGAGGCCGTAGTGATCTTCTTCGAGGATCGCGTGAGCCCCTTTCAGATCGTATTGATCTTCGGTGTACGTTCCCCACGGAAGGTTCACAAGCCAGTCGATATAGTTCCGAACGACCGTCGCTTCGGCAGACATCGGCGACATCATCTTGAGCTTCTTCAGCTCCTTAGTCGCCTTGTCTTTGGCTTCCTTAGACATCGGCTTCGTCTTGATTTGCTTTTCGATGGCTTGGATCTCGATCTTGAACTCGTCTTTTTCTCCGAGTTCCTTCTGGATCGCCTGCATCTGCTCGTTCAGGTAGTATTCCTTTTGCGAGCGTTCCATTTGCTTCTTCACGCGAGAACGAATCCGGCGCTCCACTTGAAGAATTTCGATCTCGCCCTGCATGAGCTGGAGGAGACGCTCGAGACGCTTCGATGGATCGAAGACTTCGAGGATGGCTTGCTTGTCTTCCATCTTCAGATTCAAGTGAGCCACGATCAAGTCGGCGAGGCGCGCCGGCTCTTCAATCGTCGAAACGCTCATGAGCATCTCAGGCGGAATCCGCTTGTTCAGCTTCACATAGTTTTCGAAAGTTGCTTTCACCGAGCGAACGAGTGCCTCAAGTTCGACTCCTTCTTCGACCACCTCTTCGATGGGCTCGACGGTCGCTTCGATCATGCGATCGGACTCGATATAGCTCTTAATGCGCGCACGGCGTTTGCCTTCGACGAGCACCTTCACGGTGTTATCGGGCAGTCGGAGGATCTGGAGGATCGTTCCGAGCGTTCCGATTTGGAATATATCCTTTTCACCCGGATTCGTCGTCGTCGCCTGCGTTTGGGCGACTAAGAACAAATCGAGCTTTTTCGTTACACACTCTTCGAGAGCGTTGATCGATTTTTCCCGGCCCACGAAAAGCGGTACGACCATTTGAGGAAAAATAATCACGTCACGAAGTGGAAGGAGAGGGACCCGAATGGTCCCGGATGGTTCTTTCGACGACTTCTCAGCAGCTTCTTTTTTTGACTTTTCTTTCATCCCTGAATACTTGATCGCTGGCTCCGGATGGAAAGCGATCAAGCCTCCTTCACAAAATTAGAGCAGTTTTCAGAAATCAAATCAAACGACCGGACCCCGATTCGGCCCTAAAAGCCGAACTTTCTTTTTTCTGGGGGGCCTTGATTTTAGCGAAACGCTTCCCATGCAAAAAAATCGGCGTCTGGATGGGGCAAATCAGGAGCCGTTAATGACGCCTCCGCGCCGAAAATGACGATAAAAAGGGGTCCCGGCAGTGCCGGGGCCCCTTGAAATTTCTAAATTGCGGTCCCGCTCAGGCGGATTCGGCCTTCGTATGCTTCGAAGGGTCGTATTACATCTTGGTGCCGTCGGCGAGAACAAGGATCGGACGGCCGCCACGGGTTACCGAAGCTTTCGTCACGATACACTTCTTCACTTCACTGGCAGCCGGAATATCGTACATCACTTCGAGCATCGTTTGCTCGATGATCGAACGAAGTCCCCGGGCGCCGGTAGCGCGCTTGATCGCTTCCTTCGCGATTTCGGTGATCGCGTCCTCTTCGAATTCGAGGGTAACTCCGTCGTACTCGAAAAGTTTTTGAAACTGACGAACGAGCGCGTTCTTCGGTTTCGTGAGAATTTCGACCAGCGCCTTTTCGTCGAGCTCTTCGAGACTCGCGATGACCGGAAGGCGTCCGATGAACTCCGGAATCAGGCCGAACTTCACGAGATCTTCAGGCTCGACCTGAGCAAGGAGTTCGGAAACATTTTCGTCTTTTTTCTGGGAGATATTCGCATGCATCCCCATCGCGCGCTTTCCTTTGCGCATCGCTACGATCTTATCTACGCCGACGAAAGCGCCGCCGCAGATGAAGAGGATGTTCGAGGTATTCACTTGTACGAATTCTTGCTGCGGATGCTTCCGTCCACCCTTCGGCGGTACGTTCGCAACCGTACCTTCGATCATCTTCAGAAGGGCCTGCTGCACGCCTTCACCGGAAACGTCGCGGGTAATCGAAGGGTTCTCGCCTTTACGGGAGATTTTATCGACTTCGTCGACGTAGATGATCCCCTTCTGCGCTCGCTCGACGTTGTTATCGCAAGCTTGGAGAAGGTTCAGAATGATATTTTCGACGTCTTCGCCGACGTAACCGGCTTCGGTCAGCGTCGTCGCATCCGCCATCGCGAATGGCACGTTCAAGAACTTCGCGAGCGTCTGAGCGAGGAGGGTTTTCCCCGTACCGGTCGGTCCGATGACGAGAATGTTCGACTTCGTGAGCTCGACGCCGTCCTTCTTCTTGTCATTCTGGTGCTGGATCCGCTTGTAATGGTTGTAAACAGCGACGGAGAACACGCGTTTCGCGCGCTCTTGGCCGATGATGTACTCGTCCAAGTGGGCCTTGATCTCGGCCGGCTTAGGCAACCGGTCGGTCGGCTTCGCCGTTTGATCTTTCTGGCCTTCTTCAGCGATGATGTCGTTACAGAGTTCGATACATTCATCGCAAATATAGACCGTCGGTCCTGCGATCAGCTTCTTCACTTCGCGCTGATTTTTTCCGCAGAACGAGCAGCAGAGATTTCCGAATCCATCGCCGTATTTTTTCGTATCCATGTCGTCTTCTCCGAGCCGCTAATACTTTTTATTTCTTGTTGTTCGTGACCACTTTATCGATCAGGCCATACGAAATCGCTTCTTCCGCCGAAAGGTAATTGTCCCGATCGGTCGCCTTTTCGATGAATTCCAGCGGCTTGCCGGAATGTTCGGCGAGCATGTCGTTTAGGCGCTTCTTCAAATAAAGAATTTCTTTCGCTTGGATTTCGACATCCGAGGCTTGGCCGCGAGCTCCGCCGAGGGGCTGGTGAATCATGATCCGCGCGTTCGGAAGCGCGTAGCGATTTCCATGCGAACCGGCCGTGAGGAGAAATGCACCCATGCTAGCCGCAAGTCCCGTGCAGTAGGTATAGACCTGCGGTTTCACGTATTGCATGACATCGTAAATCCCGAGGCCCGCGTACACGGAGCCGCCCGGCGAGTTGATGTAGAAGTGAACCGGCTTATCCGGATCGGAACTCTCGAGGAAGAACAACTGCGCGATCAGAAGATTCGCGACGACGTCGTTCACTTCGGTTCCAAGAAAAATAATGCGGTCGAGGAGCAGCCGCGAATAAATATCGTACTGGCGTTCACCGCGCGGAGTTTGCTCGATGACGACCGGATTTGGAATATATCCGGTCGGGGTTTGGGCAGTCACGCCTAAGGCGTGCGCAGGCATAAACCCTACGGTTTCTGGTTGGACTAGGTGATCAGGGATGCTTTTCTGGGAACGGATCAACATTTTCTTGCCTCGGCGGGTGGACGGATCCAAGCAGACTACAGTTCTAACTGTACCCTCTTGTCGGCATTTTGCGTGATGTCACAGGAGAAAAAAACGCCCGAATCGCTCGATAATTCGAGCAGTTCGGGCGTCAAATACTCGTCGCTTCCCGTCGAATTTAGTGGGAGCGGTCACTCGGAACACTGAGGTTCTCGAGGATGTCGAGACCTTCGGCCTCTTGGGCGTTCATCTCGCGATTCATTTCTTCCAAATACTCGAGCATCGAAGCGCGAAGCTCTTCAAGCGTCAGCTGCTCCGGAGTGTGCCCTGATTTTTTTACAATCTGAGTGAGTTCGGATTCTACCCAGTCCACGGGAAGGCCCGTCAGGCTTGCCACTTCCGTGAGAAGCTCCGAGTCCGTACCCGGTGCCGCTTCAGTGATCGTTCTCGATTTCCCTTTGGAGACTTCCATGTTCTCCCCCTGTCTTAGGCTCAAGTATAGGAAGGCATTTTCAACCACCGCAAGCGTTCTTTTTGGGGAAACCATTATAGCGCCGGGCTGCGTCGAACTTCCTGGTAACAAAGGAAGGCTATCCCCGCCAGAATGAGCGTGGCGCCCATAAACCGCTCGGTCGTCAAAGTTTCGCCGAGGATTAAAAACCCAAGAAGCGCTCCCACGACGGGCTGGATAAAGAGCGTGATCACCATGCTCGGAACCGTTACTGTTCGCGCGATCATCGCCCAAATGAGATAAGTGAGGGTCGAACCGATCGGCCCGAGCCAAAGCGCCGCGCCGATTTGAGCCGGACTCGCGTCTCCCAGGGCGGGAAGGTGGTCAAAAGCCAGGACGATCACGGTCAGGACGATCGCCCCGAAAGCCAGCGCGGTTCCGAGTACCGCCGTCGGTGCATAAACCTGGACGAGCTTTCGCCCAAAAACCGAATACGCGGCCTCGCCGAGCTGAGCGAACAGAAGGAGAACCATTCCGATGGAGAGCGAAAATCCACCGAACAAACCAGAAAAAAATAGGAATCCCGTAAGCGCGATTCCCATCGAAATCCAATGATCGCGATTCATCTTTTCGCCGAGCACGCCCCACGCAAGCACCACCGCAATCAGTGGTTCGGTCGCAATGAGAATCGAGTTATCCATCGCCTGGGCTGTTTCGAGTCCGATGAACTGGAGAATCGGGGAATAGACGAAAGGCCCCATCCCAATCGCGAAAAGCTCAAGCCAAGTCCGAAGCCCTTTCGGAATGAGAAAAAAATCGCTCCACTGTTTCTTCCGGTTGAAGAGGATGGTGAGACCGACGGCGACGACATAGGAGAGAAATCCCCCTGCATACCGAATCCACGCAACCTGGAGCCCGCTATAGGTTTCGAGGAGCGCCTTCCCCATCATCGGGTTCAGCGTCCACGCGAGATTGCAAAGGATCAGGAGGATCAGTGCGGAACGCTTCATACCCTACCGAAAGGATAGCCGTTCTTGCCGCACGAAAAAAGCTAGGAGATGATCCCCATATGAAATCCTCAAAAGTGAAATCTGTCTCCGAGTCGCAAATCATCATGACGGAGATGGTGCTTCCCCCAGATACGAACGCAATCGGTACGATCTTCGGAGGTAAAGTCGTTTCGCTGATCGATATCGCAGCCGCCATGGCCGCTGGCAAGCATGCGCGTTCGACGGTCGTTACCGCTTCGATCGACGCACTCCAGTTCGTTAGTCCCGTGAAACTCGGCGAATACATTCATATCAAAGCATCCGTGAACTATGCCGGCCGCACTTCGATGGAAGTCGGCGTCCGGGTCGATAAAGAAAACCCGCTTTCCGGCGAAATGAAGCATACGGCAACAGCCTACCTCACCTTCGTCGCTCTCGATACCGACGGAAAACCTCGGGAAGTTCCGGGCATATTGCCCAACACCGATGTCGAGCGTAGGCGCTTTGAGGCCGCAAAGATTCGCCGCCAAGCCCGCATTCGGCTCGTCGAAGAACTGAAGAATCAACCGCCGGCCGCGACTTAAGCGAACGAAGTCGTAAACTTTTCGAGAAGCTTGCGGTCCATCGGGTCGAGCATGATGAACTCGAGACCAGCGATTTTCTTCACCGGATCGAACCATTTCACGACTGCACTCACACGAAACGGCGAAACGGCACTCATCTTCGAAGCACGAATCTCGAGATCGAGACGGGTGCCGGTAATGTATTCCACGATCTTTCCGTGCTGGAGAAGCTGAAACCCATCGGGCGAAACGTCGCCGCAAACCCCGATCATTTCCGATTGGGCGTTCGCCTTCAGTTGGAAAACCGAGGCGACGAGCGGTTTACGGGAAGAACGGCGTTTTTGGGACCCCCGTTCGATCACGAGCGAAAGGTCCGGACGTGCCGTTCTCGGGGAGGCTTTTCCGACGTATTTCGAAAGCTCGGGAATATCGGCGAATGGTTTCCACCGCTTCATGCTGACGTGCCATCCGTAAACGGAGTTCGGCATTTTCGCCATCTTCGAAACTTGGTCAATTTGGGAAAGCTCGACCGGGCCAACTTCCTTCCCGTCGAGTAGGAGATACCAGTACCGTGGGCTCGACCATTCGGCGCGAGGCACTTTGGCCGCGGCCACCGCGAGGTGTTCCGTCCAACTACCACCCATACCTCGTTCGTGCGTCGGAGCCGTTTTCGCGGCGGGAGTCGCCCGCTCGGAGTATTTTTTCAGTCGGACCGCATCGGGGAGTGGCGGATAGTGCTTTTTCAAGAACTCGAGTTCGAAGAGGCGCTTCCAAGTTCCGACCGCACCGTCATCGACGTAAGCGATGTCCGTCCACGTTAATGTTCCCGCTTCGATCGCGGCTTTCAGCGCATCGGCGTTCAGTGGCCCTCCGAAACCGAAGTCTTTTAGCCGCACGACGTACCACTGCGTTTGTACGCTCGGATTCGGGGCGGCAGGTAAACGTGCAGGGAGTCTGTCCATGTCCCCTACTTATCGGAAAATTTCGAAAGGAGGTAAATATCCCCAGACCGTCAAAACGCTGCCGAGAGCGTTACGAAATCAGTCTGCGAGCTCGCCCACGTCCGAGTCCCGGGCCGGAACATGGTAACGAGAATACTCCTCGATGAATGAAATCGGCGACTCACCCGGTTTATACCGGATCCGATCAACGAAAAGTGTCCCGGCGAGATGATCGAGTTCGTGCTGAAAAACCGTCGAAAGAAATCCTTCGGCGATGATCGACCTTGGCTTCGCTTCTCGGTCGAGGAAGTCGACGCGAATTTTCCGCGGGCGATAAACGAGACCCCGAATTTCGGGAACCGAAAGGCAGCCTTCCCAAAACCCCTGCTCCGCATCGTCGAGAACCGTGATTTTCGGATTAATGAAAACCGAAAGCGGTATCGACTTTAGGCTCTCGCTCTCTTCGGCTTCCGCGCCTTCATCTTCGGCATATTCGATAATCGCGACCGCGAGTGATTCGTGGATCTGCGGAGCGGCGAGTCCGATTCCGCCATACTCCTCCATCGTGTCAACCATGTCTTCGAGGAGCGCGTCGAAATCATCCGACCGAATTTCTTCGGGAGAGAGTTCGCGGGCCTTAACGCGGAGAACAGGATGCCCCATACGGGCGACTTTTCGAATCGACATGCCGACATCCTATAGAAACTCGGACAGTTTCGAAAGAGAATGGAAGGATGTCACGCTCTCCTCTCCTTCCCATTTATGCCTTCCGCCACGGTCAGACCGACTGGAATAAAGAAGGACGGATTCAGGGTCATCTCGACGTTCCGCTCAACGAAACGGGCCGTAGGGAAGGACTTAAGCTCGCCCGCGCCCTTCGCTCACTTCCGATTCGCCTCGTTTTGAGTTCGGATCTTTCCCGCGCGGTCGATACGGCGACGATCACCGTGGCCGAGGCCATTCGGAACGGCTGGCATCCGGACGTCCCGATTCTCCGCGACGCCCGTCTCCGCGAAGTGAATCTCGGCGCCCTTCAGGGACTTACCCATACAGAAATTCACGCAAAATTCGGTGCCCACCTTTCGAATCGAATCGGATCGAAGATTCTTTCCGACGAAGAACTCCGCGATCTCGGTTCCGAACGTGTGGAGGATTTGCTCGACCGACTGATGTCCGCGATCGACGAGGCCGCCCACCATCCCGAAGTCCTTGTCGAAGGCGCCGCGATCGCGCTTTCGACTCACGGCGGAGTTCTCCGACGCCTGCTTCATTCCGCGGGCGGAATCGAAGAGATCGGATTTTCGATTCCGAACGCCGTGTTCTTCCCGTTCGTTTACGATCGGGACTCGAAGATCCTTCGTTATTTAGAATTCACGGAATTTAAATAGCCGTCGAGCGTCGACCAGAAACGAGTGAGGTCGTCCTTCCCATTGTAAAAATGGGGAGAAACCCGAATCCCGCAATTCGGGCGATAATCGACGATGACGCCTTCACGAACGAGAAACTCCGTCGCCCCTTTCGCCTCTGGGAAATCAAGACAAACCATACCCGAACGCGCGTGCGGATCGCGTGGCGTCTTCACTTTGAGCTTCCGCACGTCTGCTTCTTCAATGATCGACTTCGTAAGCGTCATCGAATGGGAACGAATCTTTTCGAGACCCAGTTCGGCTACCGTCGAAATCCCCTCGATCGCGGCGAAGAGTGCGGGGACCGCAGGAGTACCCGCCATGAACCGCATCACGCCTTCAGCGGGTTCGAATTTCGTCCCCGGGTCGTAATCGAACGGATTTGCGATGCCGAACCATCCGGAAAACCGCGGTTTCAGTTTTGCCGAGAGATCTTCTCGGACGTAGAGAAATCCGGCGCCGGCCCCACCGCAAAGCCATTTGTGCGATCCGCCGACATAAAAGTCGATGCCGAGGTCCTTGAGATCGATGGGCACGATGCCGGCCGCTTGGTAGCCGTCTCCGAGAACGTAAGCGCCGACCGAATGCGCGCGTTTCGTAATCGCTTTCAGGTCCTGGACCGCGCCGCTGCGGAAATAAACGTGGCTGGTCGGTACGAGAAGCGTTTCGTCGTCGATCGCCGCGACTAATTTTTCCGTCGGAATCGAGATGCCGTCGTCCGATTCGACCTGCACGATCCGTGCGCCCATCATCTCCGCCCAGCCCTGCCAGAAGGGATAACTCGTGATGAACTCGAGCGACGTCAGAACAATTTTATTCCTCGGCTTGCCGCCGGACTTTCCATGCCAGTCGAGCGCGGAAGCGACGGCGGCGAATCCGCGGGTGACGTTTTCCATGGGTACGACGGTCCCGCGTGGAGCGTGGAGCGTGTCCGCAATGCGATCGCTAAACCGTCTGATAATTTCCCACCACGCTCCGTCCCACGCGAGTATCCCTTGCTCCGCCCATTCGCGATAGTAGAGCCGAAGCGAATCTTCGGTCGCGCGCGGCACTGCGCCGAGAGAATGGCTAGCGAGATAAGTCTTCCGTTCGAAAATCGGGAATCGGTCGCGGAGATGCATGATTACGTTCTTTCGAGAAGACTCCGGACGTCCCAAAGGTAAGGAAAAGCCTTCTTCGTGGTTTGCGCTCTCAGGTATTCCACGCCACTCGAACCGCCCGTTCCTTTTTTGAATCCGATCACTCGCTCGACGACGCGAACATGGTGCTCCCGCCATAGCGCGAGCCCCTGGTCGAGATCGACGAGTGATTCGGCGAGAAGATAGAGCGGGAGGTTGTGGCTTGGGTCTTGGTAAATCGACTTCAGACCTTGCAGGACCTGATCGTGAGTTTCGGGCGTATCTTTTTCCGGCGTCGGATACCCTAGGCTCGCGGCGAGCTTCAGAAAAGACGACGAAAGATCCGGGCCGTCGAACCGCTTGCGAAGCTGGGCCACGAACTCTGGGCGATTTTTGAAAAAATGGAAATAGCGCTCTTCCTTCATTCCGCACATGAATTCGATTTCGCGGTGTTGGAGCGACTGGAAACCGGATGCCGGCATCAGGTTTTCGCGAAACTGGAGGAACTCGACCGGAGTCATCGTCTCGAGAATGTGAATTTGGCTGATCAGGACTTTTTGGATCTCCACGACTCGCTTTACGAAGTGCTGGGCACGGAGAACCTGCCGCTTCGCCATGTACTCTATCGCACTCTCAAGTTCATGAATGATGAGTTTGAACCAAAGTTCGTACGCTTGGTGAATGATGATAAAGAGCATCTCATCGTGGTGAACGGGAACGGAAAGCGGCTGCTGCAAGCCCGTCAACTGCTCGACTTTCAAGTAGTCGTTATAGGAGAGATCCGTTTTACCGTAAGTCGAAGGAGTTTCCGTCATTTTTTAAGTTCCGAGTAGATGCCTTGAAGCGCGCTCGCCGAGCTCGCTTCGATTTCTTTATGCAAAGAATTTCCGTGGGAATCGATCGTAACCACGACCGGAAATTTTTCGACCTGAATTTTCCAAATCGCTTCGGGGCTTCCGAATTTTTCAAGCCCGTAAACACCTTCGACCTTCTTGATCGCCTCGGCGAGCACCTGGGCGGCGCCGCCGACGGCGTGAAGGTAAACGCATCCGAACTTCTGACAAGCGAGGCGCGTATTTTCCCCCATCCCGCCCTTGCCGATGACTGCTTTCACACCGTACTTCTCGATAATCCCGGCTTGGTAGGGTTCTTCCCGGGTCGAAGTCGTCGGGCCTGCGGCGGTTACGACGTAATGCTTCTTTGCGCCGGCACCCTTTTCTATAACGACCGGACCACAGTGATAAATCACCGAGTTCGTAAGATCGACTTCGTTTTTCGGCGGTACGTTTCCTTCGTGAAGCCACTTATGGACGGCGTCCCGCGCTGTGAAGATCAGTCCGTAAATTTCGACCCGATCGCCAACCTTCAGCGCACGAATTTTCTCTTCGGTAAAAGGTGCCTTCAGTACAACCATTTCTGAATCTCCCCTTTCGCGGTGACTTTCGCGCCTTGGCGGCGATACGCCCAACACATATACGAAACACTCACGAAGAACGAAGCCGGCAGGCGGTTCATCGCCGCGACTTTCGTTTTCAGGAGGGTCGTTTTCCCACCGAATCCCATCGGGCCAATCCCGAGGCGATTCGCTTCATCGGTGATTTCAGTTTCGAGCTTCGCGAGGAGTGGATCCGCATTCTCGTCTTCCATCTTCCGAAGGAGCTGTTCTTTTGAGTTCAGATAACCCGTTGCCCGGTCGCCGCCGATCGTGACGCCAAGAATTCCGGGACCGCAGCCTTTTCCTTGGGCTTGCTGAACGGCATCGAGCACGCATTTCTTTACGCCAAGAAGGTCTCGTCCCGCACCGACTCGAGAATCCGGAAGCGAATACTGTGCGCCGACGTTTTCACAACCGCCGCCTTTCAGCATGAGCCGGATATCGAAAAAATCTTTCTTCCAGGGCTCCGCATGAATCGTCGGGCTGCCTGGGCCGACGTTGGTGCCGTTATTTTTCCCGGTAATCGAATCGACCGAGTTTTGGCGAAGGTAACCTTTCTTCGTCGCCGCGGCGACGGCCTTCTGAATCAGCTTGGTCATTACCGAGTAGTCAACCCCCTTGGCAGGATAGTGAATAAAGAAAAGGATGCTGCCGGTGTCTTGGCAAAGCGGCTGGGATTTCTTCTTCGCGAGTCCGATGTTGTCCGTGATGATCTCCATCGCGTACTTCGCGGAAGAGTCTTCGGATTCTTTTGATTTCCCTGCCTCGATCGCGCGGACGACATCGTCAGGAAGTTCGGTCGAAGTTTTGCGAATGACTTCGACAAGACTGTCGAAGAACTTTTTTTGGAGCGCGGCTTTCATAGATGGGCCCGAGCATACGCTCGCCAAGCGGCTGAAAACTACCTAAAACCTACCGAAACAAGAGAGTAGTTCGGTCGAATTCTTTCGGCTCAGTGTCGCCTTTCGCAAACCCGATAGCGATTAATTCGAGTCCGTCCGGACGGCTTTCGACGCGAACGTAGTGGAACGGGCGCGGATCCGGCCCCGTATATAAATCGGAGTGGCGCGCCTTGGTCCCCTTTAAAAGACGAACCCGCGGACCTCCGCCGCCTCCGCTAATCAAAAAGG
>JBBQMV010000025.1:0-15306 GCA_038329315.1 Bdellovibrionia bacterium
AGTCCGGTCACGCCGCATTCCGAAGGTCCTCAGGGAAGACATCGTACATGCTGATTTCATTCCGGACGACCATATCCATCAGGCGCTGAGTGAAAGCGCCGAGAATGCGATTCGATTCGCTTTCTGGAAGTGTATCGGGACGACGAAGTTCGTCCGCCGTCAACTCCGAGGTCATCGGTGGGCAGAGTTTCAAGAAACGATCGGCGAGGGCTGGCATGACCCGAAGATAGGCCACAAGCTCGTCGGGCGTTAACTTCGAGAAAAGACGGGCGAGCTTATCGTCTTTCCAGTCGCCAAGAAACGCGAGGGAAGGTGAGGATCGTTTATAAGCATCGAACGCATCTGGATTCGTCGCCGCAGCTTCGGAAAGAAGCTGAATTTCGTCGAGTGGGCTCAGAGCGCTAACCAGTTTTCCAAGCGACATTTCAAGCGGAACAGACGAGGTTCCGGTTGGGGTACCCAGGGTGCGTGACTTCAGAACCTGGTCGAACGACTTCAGTTCTTCCGCCGGGACGGAACTCAGGCCTACCGCGGAATTAATTAAGGCGAGCTTCGTCTCTTTAGATTGAGCCCGAACATAATCCTCACGAAGTTTCGAAGGCATAAAGAGGGCGACCACGGTCTTCAAGCGCGGATTTTGTTCGAGGAGTGCTTGTTGGACGACGCCAACATTAAGCCCGCCCAGGTAGTCAAACGGCTTATCAAATGCTTCTGTTCCGAGGTTCATCGCGGTCAGTAAATCCCAGTAGATTTTCTTCAGAGCATCTCGTTTTTCAACGAAGCTTAAGGTGTGCATGGTGGAGAACACACGAGAGACTTCCGGAATCGCGTCGGCCGGTATCGGTAGCTTTCCCAAGGCTCGTCCCACGGCTTCGGAAAGACAGGCGACTTTGAGTCGACCGTCTTCTCCGCCCGCTTGGCACCAGGATTGGACGACGCGTTCTAATTTTCCTGTGAGACCGGGTAGAATCTCATTAACCTTAGCCGTAAAGACTTGAGCTTCGCGAGCGGCGATTTCCTCTTCTTCGAGTTTCTGTTTTTTCTGAGCGAGTTCGAACGCATCACCTTCGTTTGAAGCGGCTCCGATCGCGGCAGGGGCGCCGGCTGCTGCCGCAGGTTTAGATTCGTCGCCCAGCGTTTTCGTCGTTCCGTTGTTTTCTGATTTCTTCTTATTGAGGAGGGCGAAGAAAATCGCTCCAAGTAAGATCGCCATCGCGAGGGCGATCTGTCCAGCGAGTTGTTGAAATTGGTCCAGTCGATCCCAAGGGGCCTTCGGAGTGGGCGGGATCTCTTTCTTCGGTGGAACGATTGGCACCGTTACGATCGAAACGACGCCCTTACCGATTTTTCCGAACTCGCCTTGGACCCGAGCGGTCAGCCATTTTTCTGTTTCAGTCTTAGCATTTGGGCCGAGTTCTTCCTTAACCCCGACGGATACCGAGACGCTGCGGATCTTGTAGTCCTTTAAAAAAGACTGTGCCTTCTGCGCTCCGTCAGCATCCGTAGCGTACCGCTTAATGAGTTCTTCCGGATCGAGCGTGCCGAGTAACAAATCATTCGGTGGACCGTCTTCGGGCTTAGTAGCGGGTTTCGGTTCTGCGGGCTTTGGGTTTTCTGCCAATCCCAGTTCCGCGCCTACCGTGTAGAAGCCCTTTTCGAGGCGAGTGCCGAGTTCTTGGGAGTAACGACGGATGAGGAGTTCCTCAAGAAAGGCCTTCGCCCCGAGAACTTCGGGCTTTAGTGAGTTCGGATCTCCACCCTTAGGACCAGCGGCCTCCACACTGGAGACCATCGCTAAAAAGAGAATGGATAGACGAACGCCCGCCCGCAACGATTTTACCGTTCGAGATGGATTAGGGAGGGTGGGTTTAACGTTCATCATACGCATGAATTATTTTTTCGTGGGACCCAATGAAGCGGGTGCTCGTCCTTGCATTTGATTAATTTTCGCCGTCATTCGGACGGCGTCATCAAGTTGGGGGTCTGCCTTTAGCGCCTTTTCGTACCATTTAAGGCTTTCGTCATATTTCTGTTGAACGAAATAGATAGAGGCTCGCATTGAAAGGGCGCGGCCGAATTCTGGGAAATCGTTGATGACTCGATCAAGCTCGACTTGGGCGCGATCAAATTCCTTAGCGTTTGCGAATTTCTGGGCCAAGAAAAGGTGATCCAAAACTTCCTTCGCCATATGAATTTCTTTTTCATCGGTTCCGGCTTTTAATTTTACATCGAGTTTCGTCACGAGTGTTCCAAAGCGAGTCGCCGGAATCGAAAATTTCTCCGTTACGTACCCTTTGGCGCCCACTAAGATCGTGAAGTATTCACCCGAAGAAACACCATCGCCGACGGCTTCCTTCACTGCGGACGTTTTCATTTCGAGCGGAGTTTTTCCGAGTGCTTTTTTCTCGCCAGTTTTCGGATCGAGAAAGGAGACGTCCGCTTGAAGAGGGTCGCTCTTCACAACAAAAGTCGAAGCACAACCCGACACCAGGAGCGTGAGTGCACCGAGGGCCAATGTCCCGAAAGATCTAGGTCGAATATGAAAGAGGTTGTTCTCCATCCCTTTTCTTGTCGTTCATTTGGGGCAGAACCTTGATTTTATTTCGCTATTTTTTTCGTGGTTTTTATGACGATCGGCAATTGCTGCCTGAATTTCTAAAGGTCCATCTCGAATCGCCGATCAGAGCATAAGGGCACAAATGCCTTGGAATTTTTACTATGGTGAAAGCGATCGATCTAGCATTGGCATTAGGGATGACGGTATTTTTTGCCGCCTGTGCTGCCAATCCAGTGGCAGAGGATAAATCGTTCGATTCGAAACGTACCGCGGAAATCATTCCGATTCCGGTCGACGTCGATACCGACCTCACTCGCGTCTACATCAATAAGGGTCCCAATGGTCCGGGAGCCATTACTCCAACTCCTTTAGCGCAAGCTCAGGTTCCGAATCAGCCTATTCCGAGTGCCTCTGAAAAGCCCGGTGCCTCGGCTGCTACTGATCCCCACTCTGGACGCAAGCCCGCATCTCGTCATCGAGGTAAGGATGGCGGAACCCTTACTTATCGCGTGAAACCGTCGGATACCCTGATGAAGATTGCCTTCGATGTATTGGGCGATTTACGGCGGTGGCATGAAATAGCCGAACAAAATCCGGGAAAAATTGGAAAACTGAATCTCTTGAATCCGGGAACGGTCCTTAAAATTAGGGTCACCGGAGCGATTGAAGTTACTAAAAACGGAGATCCCTATTTAATTCGTCGCCGGGATACTCTCATAAAAATTTCTGACCATCTTTATGGAACTCCCCGGAAGTGGTGGGCGCTTTGGGATAATAATCGCGAGCTGATTCATGATCCAAATCGGATCTATGCGGGTTTTACCCTCTATTATCAACCCGATCTGAATAAGCGGTCCTTTACTCAGGAAACGCCGGCAGTGACCCCGCCCGTGGTTCCGGACACGAATCAGCCGGAAACCGCCGCCGCGGAGTCAAAACCAAGCGACGAGCCGGCCCGGACACCAGCCGCGGACCCGACTCAGGCTTCGGGTAAGAGTGAGTCGGCACCCGCATTGGCGCCGAGTGAAGTTCCAGAGACGGCTCCGGCGGTACCTTCCCCAGCCGAGGTTCCCGTCTCCGGCGCTTGAGTACGGAGCCAGTTTTCACGATCCCGCATCGAAGCTTTCTCGGCTCGAATCGCATCGTTGAGTTCGGTGAAATGAGCTAGAGCGGTGGATTCTTCCGTGGAGATCACCTCGGAGTTTGCGAGTTGGAGCAGGCGCCTGTTGAGTGTCTTCAGGCGAATGATTTCTTCCTGTTTGCTCCGAAGAGCCGCTTCAACTACCAGACTTTGGGCCCGTGCCTCTTGAAGAAAACCGGTAATCGTTTGTTTCGTTTGTTCCGCTAAGCGAAACGCTTCTGCGGCTTCCGCTCGAACTTTTTCCAACTGTGCCGTCGTTTCGGCGTGCTTCTTTGTTATCGTCTCGAGATCATTCTTTAAGCGAAAATTTTCAGCGTCGGTTCGGCGTAGGCGGCTAATCTCTTCGATGGGCATCACTAATTCAGAATCGAACTCCATAATATTTCCGTTCATTTTTTCGTTGCGACGGCTTTTTTCTCGGCCAAGGTGATTTCGCCCTGCAGGGCTAAAATCCCGCTTTGGGTCGCCGAAGTTTCTTCGGCGACTTCTAGCTCGAGCGCAGTTCGACGTGCGGGTGCCTTTATCGAGAGGGTTTGCTTTTCGTGAATCCGGTTAATCTGTTCAAATAGATTTCGAGCTTGAACGAAAAGTCCGGAGTGGAATACTTCTTCTTCTTCGTTCGGTAGCGGACGGAGCTCTTGGCTTAACTGATTTTCAAAAGCCTTCCACTGCTTACTGAACGATGGCCAGCCATTTGGATTCGAGAATTTCCGAGTGGTTTGAGTGAGTTGATCTTCTAGCGTCGCGGTGATTTGTCGAAGTTCGATAAGTTCGCCGGACTTTTGTTTCGGAAGAGCCTTCTGTATGCGACCGAGCGCCTCGGCATACGCAGTTCCGGAGATTCCCCCTAGAAAGAGAACCTTTTCAGCGATTTTTCTACCTTGTGTATCCAGAACGCTCACGCGGTAGGACCCGGCGGCAAGGGGCTTTCCATTTTGCTTTTGGATGGATTGAGAACGAGCGACGTGTTTTTGGATCGTAAGATTTTGGGTGATGAGTACTGGCACCAGGCTGAGGAGCGTGCCGTCCACGCTTTCGAGTTTTAAAATGAAGCGGGTTTCACTGGGCGCATTTGTTCCTACATAAATAGAAGGGGCGGCTGGATTCGACTGAGCAAGTGCGATCGTCGCATTCGGTCCCTGCGACTCGAACGGAACGGAGGCAATTCGCTCGAATTCCTTTGCCTCGGCCGTCGAGATATCCGGGATATAGGTGAGCGAGGGGCCTCTGCGAGGAATAGCGAAATAGGCCGTGGCGGCGAGAATAATAAGACCCGCGAAAAAGAGCGCGACTCTAATCCTAGATTCTTTCTTACGATTCGGAATGATCGGATCAGGGGTTGTGAATACGAATTTACGCGCGAAAGTCCGAGACGACGGAATATTCGCTTCGTTCGGAATCGCGGCCAACACGGGTGCATCCGGATGAAAGAGTTCGATTTCCGAAATGGGATTCCAGTCCGCCATGCCCTTTGACCAAACGAGATCGCTGGGGCGTAAAGTCTCTTCGATCAGTTTCGCCTGAATATCGCTCGTACTGAATGGGCCGACGCGACGTTCGTCTGCGTAAGCAAACCAACGGGGTTCCTCAGATGTTCCAGAAAAAGGTGATTTTAGGTGCGTCGGCGTCATACGCTATTCTATATTCTACTCGTTTAAGGAAGCATTTCTAGCGTCGAAATTCTGGCGATTTCGCACCCAAAAGAAACTTTAAGGGCTTTGGCAAGATGGTCGATAAGTGTGTCGGAGGAGATCTTCCCATGAGTCTTGCGAAACCCATCGTGACCAATTATTTCAGCGGCGCCCAGTCTTTCGGCGACGCCGAAGTTTTGCGCGATTGGACGGAGTCGCTGGCTAGGCAGCAAGCAATCCTATCCGACTCTGGCGCCCGGGATGGCCTCGAGTTTCAAATTTTTCAGGAAATCGAAGATCGCCTCACTCGACGCTGTGCCGAACTCGAAGCTGAACTTCGGCGATCGTCGCCGGCCACCCAGGACCGGGAGATGGCCCGGAAAGTTTCGAATCTGGAAAATTCGTTACGCGCGAGTCAGGAAGAATGCGCGGTCCTTCGAAAAATTTGCGAAGCGGATACGGTTTTAAATGCCCTCAATGATGAGGCAGAAAATGTGGCGATTGCTAGACAAGCCCGACTTGACGAACAAGCGGAGCGTCTGCGCCGGTATTCCGAGGCCATTAAGCAGGAGAAAGATTGGATTCGCGCGACGGCGACCACGATGGAAAATGAGATTCGGAGCATGATCGCTCTGCATCCCCTTCGCGACTATCTTCAATTGACCGAGCGGGAAACGAATCGGGTTGAAATCGAGTTAAAGCGAATGCCGACTTCGGCTCCGCAGCGCGCGAGCCTTGAGGATTGTTTTACCCAACTGATTTCCCAGCGAGAGTTCCTGCGTACTGTTTTAGATGCTTCACTGAAAGAGTCCGAAGTCCGTGCGGATATGTTAGCTAAGATCCATTCGGATGCGCAGGCTGCGCCGCTGGTCCCGTGCCCAGTACCGAGACGGTCTTCTTCAGGAGTTTGATGACTACGCGTCGATTCTGGCTCTGATTTTCGGGGATTGAATTTCCCTCGGCATCCCGGTTTGGAACGATCGGGCGGGCCTCACCATAGCCGACCGCGGTAAGAATTTTTTTCGAGAACCCGGCGGCTTCGAATACTTCGAGTACTCGACAGGCCCGTACGCTGGAGAGATCCCAGTTACTGTGGAAGTGGGCATTTCCAGTTAGCGGCACGTCGTCGGTATGACCTTCGATCGTGAGATTGAGGTCGCTTCCCTCGGCTCGAATAATAGGAATTAATTCGGCGAGCATTTCGTGGGCTTTTGGCTTGAGTTCGGCGGCGCCGGTATCGAAAAAAACCGTTCCATGGAAAGAGATCTCGACCCCGAGTGGGCTCTGTTTTACGACGAACTGATCGCCGAGGCCGAGTTTACTGAGTGCGCTCTTGATTCGATCCGCAATATCTCCGAATGGAACCTGATAAACACCGCCGAATTCTTTGGTGGCCGCCTTCTTCACTTCGTCGAATTTTTCTTCGTCCACGGACGAAAAGCTCATTAAAATGACGAAGAACCCGACGAGCAGGGTCATCATATCGGCGTAGGAGACGAGCCAGCTGCCTTCGCCCTCTTCCGCGTGTGGCGGATGGGGCATCTCGATCAGTTTTCTTCCTTTTTTCGGGGAGTGGCCGCCGCCGCTCATTTTGCGGCATCTTTCTTCGCGAGGAGCGCGCGCTCATGAGGACGGCGGTAGCTCTTCAAATGCTCCTCGACGACTTTTGGATGTTCGCCGGCCTGGAGCAGGCGAATGCCGTCGATGACGATCGTCCGAACGGTTTCGTCTTCACGGTTCAGCATCGCGAGGTTTTCCGAAATCGGAATGAACACGAGGTTCGCGAGTACGATCCCGTAGAAGGTCGCGACGAGTCCGATGGCCATGGACGGTCCGAGAAGCTTCTGCGCGTCTTTGCCACCGAGGTTTTGGAGAAGGGAAATCATCCCGAGGGTCGTCCCCATCAGTCCGAACGCCGGTGGGAATTTCGCGACGGTGCGGAAAACGTTTACGTCGTATTCGTAACGGCGCGAGTGGGTCGCGGCGCGCTTCATGAGAATCTCTTCGATCGTTTCGTCCGGAATCCCACCCTGGATAATCAGTTCGGCAGCGTCTTGGAGGAAAAGGGTCTTCAGGCCCGGCGCCTTTTGTTTCAGATAGTCCGGGCTTTCGCGCATGCCTCGCGCGAGATCGGTGATTTCATTGATCACGATGTCGTAGCGAGTGCTGTAGGCGCCTAAAAATTTATTCCAAAATACCTTTCCGATTCGCACGTAGAAGCGAAGTGGGAAGCACATCAAAGCGGCCGCCGACGTACCGCCGATGACGACGAGGATTCCGTGGAGGTCGAGGAAGACGGCGACCTTTCCGGACATGAGAATCGAGGCAGCTAAGACGATGAGTGCGGTAGAGACACCAAGGATCGAGGAGAAGTTCATCTCCCAGGAGTTTTTCAGGATCAGGCCCGTTTTTCAAGGTGCGAACTGGAGTAACGAGGGCGGGGGAGGGATGGCCAGGCTGTCAAATACCGTGAACGCCCGCGTTATGCGTGCGGAAGACTTTGCGAAGCGATGAGTGTTTTCAAAAGGTCGTTCCCTTTCGGGAGGATGTAAGTCTTCGCCTTACTCGCCACGATGTATTGATTCTCGAGCACTTCGAACATCACTTTCGCGACTTCGGCGTCCTTGGAGATTTCTTTCAGCGCGTTTCCGACGATTTCGGGTCGTATGGCGCCGGCCTTGGCGAATTCGACGGCGGCTTGTCGTTCGGCCGTGCTCGCGATCACGTTTACTTGGTTCGATCCGTCCTGACGGATCGCGGAGGTGACCTGGCGAAGGCGGTTCACGACTTTTCCTTCGATCTGCTTAATCATTTCGAGGTCTCGGAAATGAACCTTACGAATATAGACCGATCCGAGTTTGTAACCCCATTCATGAGACTGAGGCGATACTTCTTCGCGGACCGTTTGGCTCATGTGGTGGCGACTCATCAGCATTTCGGAAAGGGGCATATTGCTCAGGCAGCGAACGACGGAGTTACTCACGTTCGACATCAGTGAGCCTGCGGGGTCGGCGTTCTTAAAAAGATACGCGACGGGATCGCTGATGAACATTTCGTACCAGATACCGATTCCGACCGGCGCGCCTTCTTCGGAGTTTACCGGGAGAGACCGGAGGTAAACCTGGTCGAGTCTCATATCGAGGGTTTGGCAGCTCCCGAAGATATTTACGATGAGTGCGCGAGGGCCGAGCTTCGGAAGAAGAAAATGAAGTCCCGGCTCGTTGATGATGCCAACGACGTCACCGAAAAGGACGTAGACTAGGCTCTCGCGCTCTTTCACGATGGTATAAACGCCAAATAAGCGTCCCATTCCGAAGAGGGCGGGCACGCCGAGTAGGAAAACGAAAAAACTCCAACCCACTGAGATTAAGAAATCAGGAATCATTTTTCGGTCTCCAGAAATACTTTTTCGGCCTGACCGAAGAGTGCCAGTCGGATATTGCGTGCGTAGCTTTGTAAGACGTCGCCACCATTTTTCTTTAGGTCCCCGAGTTGGGCCGCGAGTTTTTGGAGCGGCTCGACTTCGGCTTGTGCCTTCAGTGTTTCGATTTCGACTGCGCGCCGCGACTGAACCACTTTTTGGTCGGCGGCGGCTTGGGCGAGACTGATGTCGGACGAAACCTGATTATGTGCGGTATTGATCGCAGCAAGCGCCGATTCGACTTCCGGCGGCGGATCGATTCCGGTGATGAGCGAGGCGTCGAGAATCATTCCGTAGCGTGCGGCCGAAGAAAGGCATTCTTGGTCCATGTGCTCGTTCAGGTCGCGAAGGTTCTTCCGTAAATCGTTGATGGAGACTCCGATGACCGAGCTCGACTCCGAGAGCATTCCGGGTTTTCCGGTTGGCGCTTCGAAGTTTGCGATGCGTTCGCGGAGAATCGCGACGAAGTAACCCATGACGTGCGCGAACGGCTGCTTGATTCCGAATACGTACGCGTAAAGATTTCGTTCGGCGACTCGGTACCGGATTTGGCCCGTTAATCCCGTATTCAGTTGGTCTTTCGTAACGGCTTCGAGGACGGTCCCGCCCTGATTCGCGCTCCGGGAAGAAGGGTCGTACGCCATACTCACGGTTTCGGTGGCGACGCTGACTTTATAGATCTTTTCCCAAGGCCATTTGAAATAGGGTCCGCCCGGCGGAATCACACGCAACTGCGGATAGGTGAACCGTTCCTTTTCGTCATCACGAAGCCCTTCGGCAATCGGATCATCAAGCGTCGTACGGCCCGGGATGCGTTCCGCGCGACCCAAGATCGTCTTCACCGCGCGCTCATTCTGATCGACCGTATAGAATGAGGTCAGAATGAATCGAAAAGCGAACCAGGCTAAAAACCCGAGCACCCAACCGAAAATTTGTGAAGGCATGAGCCGATCCTCTCCTTCATCTCGCTTCACGGAAATAAAAAAGGAACCCCCGAAGAGGGGTTCCTTTTTTATTTTTAAAATGGCGGAGAGGGAGGGATTCGAACCCTCGATACCCTTGTGGGGTATGCGCCCTTAGCAAGGGCGTGCCTTCGGCCACTCGGCCACCTCTCCGTACTCGGATCGAATCGAGCCTAGCACTCTCGAAACAGTTGTACAAATCGATGGTTAGCGCTCTGCGTAATTGGAAGATCAAGCTCGTAGACCGACCTTGAGATCGTTTTATCCAAAGAATTTGTTTGAGGAATTAGGAATACGGGCCTTACCCTTAACACTGTCCCAAAAAACCAAATACTTAGTTAACGAGTGGAGAAGAATAATGAATAAGAACATTCTTTCGCTCGCTCTGCTGGTGGGCGTGTTTATCGCGTCCTCCGCGAGTGCGGCGAATTATGGAATGGCAGGTTGTGGTCTCGGAGCTTTGATTTTTCCGAACGACAACTCCAAGCTGCAGATTGTATCCAGCCTTCTGAACGACTTTTACAGCAACAACACGTTCGCGATGACCTCGGGGACCTCGAACTGTGTCGATTCCGGCGCTTCGGCGAGCGCGATGTACATCGCGGTCAACCAAGAGTCGCTTAAGAAAGACATCGCGCGCGGCGAAGGCGAGTCCCTCAACGGACTTTCCCAAATCCTGAATTGCTCGAACCCAGTGGCCCTCAACGCCACCCTTCAGCAAAACTACGCGACGATCTTTCCTTCGAACGAAGTGAAGAGCGACGACGTTAATAAGAACATTCAAGGCCTCATTCACTCCTCTAAGGATCTGAATGGGACTTGTACAGCCGGCCTCTAATCGAGAGAGAAGGAATAAATCATGAAAAAAATCATCTCTACGATTCTGGTCTCCCTGTTCGCTACCACCCTGGCATTCGCTGCTCCAGCCGCGAAGAAGGCTGCTCCAGCTCCAGCTCCTCACCAACAAATGGCTCCTGCGCACAACATGAACCACAACAGCTTCGCACGTCCTTACGGACTTTCGGGCTGCGGTCTCGGATCGATCCTGATCGATAAGAACCACATGCAAATCTGGTCCATGACGACGAACGGTACTTACAGCCAACTTTTCGGGATTTCTTCGGGAACCTCGAACTGCGTGGAATCCCCAACCTCGGCGAAGGCCGACCGCATGGATAAGTACATCGTTGTGAACAAAGTCGCCCTCGCGGACGACATTGCTCGCGGCCAAGGCGAAACAATTCAAGGTCTCGCGCAGATCATGAACTGCCAAGGCGCCGAAATTCTCGGCTCGAAGCTCCAATCGTCGTTCGCGACGATCTTCCCGAGCCACAATGTCAGCGTCAACGACATCACCGACCACATCATCTCGATCGTCGGTCAGGATGCCTCGCTCTCCGCAGCTTGCGGCGTGACGATGGTTTCCTCGCTCTAAGATCCGTTCCTCGTTCTAGAGACTGCCCATTGTTTCCGGCCCCTATCAAGGGTAAGCCGAAGGAACAATGGGCAGTCGCATTTTTACCGTTCTCTTTCTATTCGCGCTTCTTTTCGCCACGTCCGCCATCGCTGCCGATCCCGCTGAACTCGAAAAGCGCGCCATCGAAAAGCATCTTTGGACGAACCTGCAGTGGATTAACCTCGTTCACTACATGCCCGGGATCTTCGGGAGCGATACGAGCCAGGTCGATGGCGAGTCCTTTTTTTTCGCGCCAGACGGAAAAACGAATCCGAAAGCCGAGATGCTCGCGACGATCCACGCGTTCTTTCGCACCCCGACCGCAGCGGAACTCACTAAACCGAAGGCGCTCACCGACACCGACGTTCAGGCGATTCTAAAGCAGACGATGGATGCATTTCAGAACACGGCAAAGCCGATGACCGAAGCCGAACGCGAACAGAAGTACGAGGAGCGGAAGCAAGAGATACTCAAGCAGGCCCCCGATCATCCGGTCTGCCAGTTTCCGGCGCGTCTTCGGTTCCTCAAGCGGGAGCTTGGATGGGGGGGCGAGGGCCTTCCGAAGATCGAATGCTTTAAGCAAAACGATTTTCGTCGCCGGATCGACGCGAAATCCGTCTCGATTGTCTTCTCGAGTTTCTATCTGAATAATCCGTCTTCGACTTTCGGTCACTCGTTCATGCGGGTGAATAGCGGCCTTTGGGCCCAGTACGGAAATTATCGAAACGAGCTCCTGGATACGGGTGTAAACTTCGCCGCAAACGTCACGACAGGAAACGCGGCAGTTTACGCATTATTTGGGATGCTCGGCTTAATGCCGGGAACTTTTCAGACCGTCCCGTACTATCTCAAGGTTCGAGAATATAACGACTACGAATCGCGCGACCTTTGGAGTTACGACCTCGACCTTACGCCGGACGAAATCGAGATGCTCGTCGACCACATCTGGGAAGAGGTTTCGACTTTCTATTACTATAAATATTTCACCGAAAACTGCAGCTATCACATGTTCACGCTGCTCGATGCAGCGGCTCCGCGTCTCGGGCTCGAAAAGCGTCTTCCTTTCTATATTATCCCGTCCGACACAATCCGCGTTCTCTACCGAACTCCGGGAGCGGTTAAAAAAGTGACGTATCGGCCATCCGTACGTTCTCAGTTTTTCTACCGACTGAAACGGCTGAACCCGACCGAGGTCGCCGCGCTGAACGTTCTCGTCGATCGCCACGATCCTGATCGCCTCGATCCGAGTCTACCCAAAGAATCGGCAGCTCGCGTGCTCGATGCATTTTCGGACCAGCTCGAGATGACCTCGGTGAAAGATCTCCTGGTCGACGGCAGCGATGCCCAAAAATTAAAGCAACGGATCCTCATTAAGCGCGCTTCCATGGGTGGCAAGAGTGAATCGATCGAGGTTCCGGCTCCGGAACGAAGCGCTCCGCACCTCGGGCACGGAATGCGCCGAGTGACCTTGGGTACCGCCTACGAAAATGATCGAGGCCCATCGACGACTTTTGGTTACCGATTCGCCATGCACGACATGCTTGATCCGGGCGCTGGCTACGCGCGAAACATGCAGATCGACATGTTCGGAGTTTGGGCGCGAGTTTTGAATCGGCCTACGGGTTTCCGAAATCGATTTGAATTTGATGAATTTAACCTGTTTAAGCTGACCGCGCTTACGCCGCTCAGTCGCTACTATACCGCGAAATCGGTCCATGCCGAGCTGGGATGGAAGAAAACGTACGATCGCGATTGTGAAAATGGCGATCACCGCTGTTTACCGCTGACGCTGGATTACGGTCCGGGATGGACGATCGATCCGACGGGCACCGAATCGATTTCGCTTTTCGCCTTTCTTCAGGGTCACGCGACGTGGAGTCCAAATTATCAGCGCGGAAATTTTCGGCTCGGTATCGGCCCGCGGGTCGGAGCGGTACTCTATCTGAACGACACCCTTCGCTTCATGACTTTCGGTGAATGGCAGGCCCGCCTCTGGGCGAACGATCATTTTCCGTTCCACTTGGAAACGACTCTTCGATGGGGTTTTCTTCCGGGAGTGGCAATCGACGCGACCGCGCGCCGCGAACGCGATATCAGCGAAGGTTTAGCCCAGCTTCACTTCTACTACTAAGCCGCGACCTTCGAATCGGAGAACTGATCCGACACGACGGACGGGGCTCGGCGACTGAGAAGCTGGCCGATGATGGCGCCGCCGGTGAAAACGAGAGCGGCCATTCCGATTTGGACTGCGAGCGAGAAGGTCGAGCCGCGCGAAAGAAGTGTGAGCGATAATCCGGTCGAGACGAGGAAAAGAACGGCGATCCGGATGGGGTCCCTCGGGAGCGCGGGCTTCGTCGCTGCGATGCGAGGGGAGTATCCGTAGCGGGCGAGGTCTGCTTCGAGTCGTTCCGGAGTTTCGAAAAGAACTCGAAGCTTCGCAAGTCCCGAGCGGTGCCGCATACCGAAGGAGACCTTCCTAACGTAATCGAGGTTCGCTTCGAGCGGATCGAGAAGATCGGGAGATTCCCCGCCGGGGAGCAGGACCGGCACTTTTTCATCGAGGTCCTGAAAGGTTCCGAAGAGGCGATCCCAAATGATGAGGACGCCGCCGAAATTCTTGTCGAGGTATTTCCCGTTGATACCATGGTGGACGAAGTGGGTCCGCGGCGTAACGAGGACGTATTCGAGGAGGCCGAGTTTTCGGCGAATTACGCCATTATGCGCGAAGGTTCCGACGAGAAGATTCGCGATGAGGGCCGAAACCATCATCTTCGGAGGAATTCCGAGGATGGCGAGCGGGACGTAAAACACGAACATGATGACTCGGTTTGCCCAGGGTAGGCGAAGTGCCGAAGCATAGTTGTAGTCTTTCGCTTGGTGATGCACCGAATGCGGAATGATGAAAAGGTTCACGCGGTGACCGAGGCGGTGCGCGAAGTAGTAGGTGAAATCGGCGATGATAATCACGGCCGCCCACTGGACCTTCGCGGCTTCGTTGAAATGGAGAATACCGAGATGAGACTGAATCGCGGCGTAGCCTGCGGCGAGAAATCCCATGAGCGCGAAATTCGTAATTTGCTGACCGAGGCCGATCGTGAGGTGGCTCGCCGTATCGCGAAACCGGTAAACTTTAAGCCCTAGGCGCTTTCCGAAGTAGAGTTCGAGACCGATCAAACCTAAGAATATCGCGAGGGTAACGGTCATGATCATATCTCTTTAAAAGCAGGGATTATGCCGAAGGAGCTGCCTCTATAATAGAGCAGAGGGCCGATTTCGGAAGGGGGGTGTCCAAGCTTTAGACACCCGTAGAGCCATGCTAGGTTCTAAGGTATGTTCCGCTTCCTGATCGCCTTCGCCCTACTTGCCCTAACCGGGTGCTCGTCGATGCTCTTTTTCCCTTCGCGCAGCCTCTATTACGACCCGGCGAAGCTGGATCTCAAATTTGAAGAAATCCATTTCCCATCTTACGATGGCACTTCGCTTTACGGATGGTTTTTCCATCACACCGATTCCGCGCGGCCAGCGAAGGCCGTGATTTTTTACGCCCACGGAAACGGCGGGAACATCAGCAGCCAATTCCCGAACATCAGCTACGTGCTCGATCAGGGTTACGACTATTTCGTTTTCGATTACCGCGGATACGGATCTTCGGAAGGAAGTCGTCCGGTGCCGAAAGAAGCGGTCGGGGATACGATCGCGGCTCTTCACTGGACGAACGACCGTGCGAAACACGATCAGGTGCCGCTCATCGCGTTTGGTCAGAGTCTCGGATCCGCGCTGATGCTCGAAGCGCTGATCGAAGAAAAGGCGACCGTCCACCCGAAGCTCATCGTTCTCGATAGTCCGTTTCTTTCCTACCAGTGGGCCGCGGCGAGCGTGCTCTCCCAGCATTGGTTCACGACTCTGCTTCAACCGTTTGCATTTCTCGCCGTTTCTGACGAACGTGCTCCGGGGATCCGAATTCGTGAGCTCGCACCGACGCCGATTCTAATTTTTCATGGGGAGAATGACCGGACGATCGACATCCGGCTGGGCCAGGAAACCTATGATGCGGCACTTCCTCCGAAGGAGTTCATCCGGGTACCGGGCGCCGGTCATATTCAGTCGCTTTGGGTCCCCGATCGACAGAAATACCGGG
>JBBQMV010000026.1:0-15269 GCA_038329315.1 Bdellovibrionia bacterium
ATCGATTCGTTCGAGACCGGCGTTCTGAAAGAGCTGCACGATGCGCTCGGATACGGCGATCCGGATATCGAGGACCTTCGCGCAGACAACGCCGGGACCCAAATCGGAATCTCTCGCGATATCCAGACCCACGCGGATTGCTACCGCGCCTGTGATAAAATCTATCCGAAGAACTCTCAGCCGCCCGAGAAGCTTTAGGACAGCTTGCCGTCAGTCGAAGAGGTTCTTCACCTTGTCGAAGAATTTCTTATGCATCGGGTGGGTGTGATCCACGCCCGATGCCTCGAACTGACGGAGCATTTCGCGTTGTTCTTTCGAAAGCTTCGCCGGAGTCTCGACGACCACGCGCACGAGTTGGTCGCCACGGGAAGGGGAGCCGACGAAGTGAAGGCCTTTTCCTTTCAAGCGAAGAACCTTGTGGGACTGCGTCCCTTCCGGACTCTTCACTTTCGCTTTTCCATCGAGAGTCGGAACTTCGACTTCGGCGCCGAGCGCAGCTTGCACAAACGTAATCGGTACATCGCAATGAACATCCGCTTCGTCGCGCGTAAAGATTTCGTGTTCGAGCACGCGGATCACGACGTAGAGGTCGCCCGAAGGGCCACCGTGTTCGCCGGCTTCGCCCTCGTTTGAGAGTTTAAGGCGCTGGCCCGTGTCGATCCCGGCCGGGATTTTCACCGCGATCTGGGAGCGTTTCTTAATCTTGCCGGCTCCGCGACAGTCGGTACACGGATGCTGAATCTTTTGGCCGGTGCCACCGCAGTCGCTACACGGACGCGAGATGGCGAAGAAGCCTTGTTGGTAATGAACTTCGCCGCGGCCTTGGCAAGTCCGGCACGTTTCCGTGGAGGTGCCCGGCTTCGCGCCGGTCGCCTTACAAGTTTCGCAGCCAACGGTGCGTGGGATCGTGATGACCTTTTCCACGCCGCGGGCGGCTTCTTCGAACGTGATGTCGATTTGGGTACGGATGTCCGCGCCCGGAACGCCGCGCGAGCGACGTTGGCCACCGCGGCCGCGCTGAGCGCCGCCGAAGATGTCGCCGAAAATATCCCCGAAGATGTCGTTCATCGAGGCGCCGCCGGCGAAGCCCTCAAATCCGCCGCCCGGTCCGCTGGCGCCACCTTGGCCGAAGGCGGCGTGCCCGAACTGATCGTACATCTGTTTTTTCTTAGGGTCGGAGAGCACTTCGTACGCTTCCGATATTTCTTTAAATTTTTCTTCAGCGCCCTTATCGCCCGGGTTCTTGTCCGGGTGATATCTCACGGCTTGCTTGCGGTACGCCTTTTTCAAGTCGTCTCCGCTCGTGCCTTTTTCTACTCCGAGAAGTTCGTAATAATCTTTTTTGGTCGCCATGGTTTAGTTTTGGATTCGTGCCGCTGGTTTTAGTACGAAAGCCGCGCTCCCGATTTCTAGGGAGCGCGGCCGTCGATTTCGATTCGCCTCATCACGCGTGGTCGTGGATGGGGCCTACTTCCTGGATTTATACTTCCTTGAACTCAGCGTCGATCGCGTCGTCACCCTTATCGGACTTCGGTGCGCCTTCGCCGCCAGCGCCGTTACCGCCGGCATGCTGTTCAGCTCCCGGTCCGGCCGCGCCGGCTCCCGCTTGCTTGTACATCTCCTCGGCCATCTTGTTCGAGGCCGTGGTGAGGTTTTCGGTCGCCTTGGTGAGTTCCGCGAGATCCTTCGAATCAAGAACCTTACGGGCCTCGACGATTTGGGCTTCGACGTTCGTCTTCGCTTCCGCGGAGATCTTATCGGAGCTTTCCTTGATCGTCTTCTCGATCGTGTAGATCAAACCATCGAGCGTGTTCTTCGCGTTGACGAGTTCTTTACGCTTCTCATCTTCAGCGCGGTGTTCTTCGGCTTCGGCTTGCATCTTCTTGATCTCAGCTTCGGACAATCCGCCAGCGGCGGTGATCCGAATCGACTGTTCCTTGCCGGTACCGAGGTCTTTCGCCGAGACGTGAACGAGGCCGTTCGCGTCGATGTCGAAGGTGACTTCGATTTGCGGCACTCCGCGAGGCGCCGGTGGAAGACCGACGAGGTCGAACCGACCGAGCGACTTATTGTGCTCGGCGAATTCGCGCTCCCCTTGGAGAACGTGGATGGTGACTGCGCTTTGGGAATCGGCCGCCGTCGAGAAAGTCTGGGACTTCTTCGTCGGAATGGTCGTGTTCTTCTCGATGAGCTTCGTCGAGACTCCGCCCATCGTTTCGATGCCGAGGGAGAGTGGAGTCACGTCGAGAAGGAGAACATCCTTCACGTCGCCCTTAAGCACGCCACCTTGAATCGCCGCGCCGACGGCGACGACTTCATCCGGATTCACGCCCTTATTCGGTTCTTTGCCGAAGATTTCCTTCACCTTGGCTTGAACTCGCGGCATCCGGGTCATCCCGCCGACGAGAATGACTTCGTCGATTTGGCCCTTCGTGAGACCGGAGTCCTTGATGCAGGTTTCGCACGGTCCGGCGAGCTTCGTGATGAGGTCTTCGACGAGCGATTCGAGTTTCGCGCGCGAAAGGGTGATGTTCAGGTGCTTCGGACCCGAGGCGTCCGCCGTGATGAACGGAAGGTTGATATCCGTCGTATTGGTCGACGAAAGTTCGTGCTTCGCCTTTTCTGCCGCTTCCTTTAGGCGTTGGAGCGCCATCTTGTCTTTTTGGAGATCGACGCCGGACTCTTTTTTAAATTCGGAGACGAGCCACTCGATGATTTTTTGGTCGAAGTTACCGCCGCCGAGGAACGTGTCCCCGTAGGTCGCTTTCACTTCGAATACGCCGTCGCCCATTTCGAGGATCGACACGTCGAACGTACCGCCCCCTAAGTCGAACACGGCGACCTTGATGTCTTGGTTTTTCTTATCAAGACCATACGCAAGCGCAGCCGCGGTCGGTTCGTTGATGATCCGCTTCACTTCGAGACCGGCGATCTTGCCGGCGTCGCGAGTGGCTTGGCGCTGGGCATCGTTGAAATAGGCCGGAACGGTGATGACCGCTTCGGTGACCGGCTCGCCCAGGAAATCTTCCGCGGTTTGCTTCATCTTTTGAAGGATGATGGCCGAGATTTCTTGAGGGGAGTATTCGCGATCGCCGACCTTCACGTCCGCGTCGCCGTTCTTCGAGGCCACGACTTTAAACGGTGCGTGGGTGATGAAGTCTTTCACTTCGCGCGAGTCGAGCTTCCGACCGATCAGGCGCTTCGCTTCGAAGATCGTCCGCTCGGGGTTCGTCACGGCCTGGCGTTTCGCGGTTTGGCCGACAAGACGCTCACCGGTAGCGGTAAAGCCGACGATAGAAGGAGTGGTATTCGCTCCTTCGCTGTTCGCGATAACCTTCGCGTCCGATCCGTCCATGACGGAGACGCAAGAGTTCGTAGTACCTAAGTCAATTCCGATGATTTTTCCCATATTCTGATTACCTCTTCTTGATTTCTAAATTCTTAATAGAAAGTTGGTTTCACTCTTAGCTTTGTCAAATCAGTCAAGTTTAAGGCTTGCCGCTACTGCGCCGGGCCGGTGCTGATGACCACCTTGGCGGGGCGTAAAAGCCGGCCGTGAAGCGTATAGCCCTTCACGAGCGTTTTTGTAACGTTCCCCGAAGGGAGAGGAGAAGCTTCCGAGCCCATCGCTTCGTGGAGTTCAGGATTAAAAGGGCCTTCGGTCGGAATGACCGCCACGCCCTGTTTTTCCATTACGGATCGAAATTGCGAAACGGTCATTTCGATCCCGGTCTTCAAATTCGCGTCGACGTCTTTCGGCATGTACTCAACGGCGCGTTCGAGGTTATCGACGACGCCGAGGATCTCGGCCGCGGTCCGTTCCCAACCGAACTTCATCGCGTCGCTGCGTTCCTTCACCGCGCGTTTCTTAAAATTATCGAAGTCGGCATAGAGGTAGAGATACTTGTTCTTCTCTTCTTTCAATGCGGCTTCGAGTTCGATGATTTTCGCCTCGAGCGAGTTCGCGGCTGACGCGGGCTCGAAGGACGGTTCAGATTCAGATGGGGATGCGGACGATTCACGGCTCACGAGATGTCTCCTTGTATGCGAAAGATGGAGCTAAACGGGGACGTGTCAAATATCAACGCGTAAATGAACGAAATACTTCTTTATTTTCAGACCTTTACACGCTTAACGCAGTGTCCCTCGCTAAATCGTACCCGAAGAGGCAAATATGCCGCCTAAACTGAGGGGGGTTCCATGAACTTGAAATTTAAAGGGTTGTCGCTGCTTTTGATCTCCGGCTTTTTCGCCGCGCCGGCTTTCGCCATTCCGCGCGCACCGAGAGTGTCACTCGAATCATTTCGGATGGGCGTTGGCCAAACCGATGTCAACTTCGAAGGGATCGTCGCGCTGGACGACTGTTCGGGTTCGATCGTTCGTTATGAGTCGAGCCGCGATGACGACCAAGCCATGGTGCTTACGAACGGGCACTGCAACGAAAACGGAATGCCTGATCCAGGAACCTTTTCGATGAACGTCGCCTCGAACCGTGAGTTCGTGGTTCTCGCGCCGATCGGCGCGAAAGCGCTCGGTAAGATCAACGCCGAAAAAATTCTCTACAGCACGATGACGAAGACGGACATTACGATGTACCGCCTCAAGCTTACGTACCGGGATATTTTTACGAAGTTCGCCATTCATCCGCTGACCCTTTCGAGCAAAGCCGCGAACCCGGGCACGAATATCGAAATCGTCTCCGGATATTGGAAGCGCGGTTATGCCTGCGCGATCGAATATATGGTCGATACGCTGGAAGAAGCCGGTTGGACGATGCGGAATTCGATCCGTTACTCGCGTCCAGGTTGCGAAATCATCGGCGGAACTTCGGGATCGCCCATCGTAAACGCGGGTTCCCGGACCATGATCGGGATCAACAACACCATTAATGAAAACGGTCAGCAGTGCACGATGGATAATCCCTGCGAAAAGAATCGCGACGGATCGGTCATCGCCACGAAAGGCGTCGGCTACGGCCAACAAACGGCGCTGATCTATTCGTGCCTCGATTCGCAGCTCCGGCTCGATTTGAGCCTCGCGACCTGCCGCCTACCGGGCGGAGCGCAAGCCGGAGCACCGAGCTTCCGCGCCCGTCGCTAAGCGGTCGATTCATCTAGAAAATGAAAGGCGTCCTCCGAAAGGAGGGCGCCTTTTTTAATTCATCGCGATGAGATTCGTATCGGACTGTCCGGCGAAGGCGAGATAAGCCTCGCGATTCTTCATCACGGCCACGACGTAGTTCTGAGTTTCTTTTGGCATGACGCAGACACCGTTTTTCTTATGTTTCGCCGAGCAGGTGCCGTTTAGGTAAGTGTCGAGTGCCCCGGAGCCCCAGTTGTAGGCTTGGAGGGCTTTCGTGACGTAACCGTCGTATTTTTTCAGGTAACCCGCGACTACTGCGATCCCCATACGAATGTTCACTTTCGGATCATAGAGGGTGTTGTAGTCTCGCTTCTTCGTATTATCGCGATAGGTGATCGGCATGATCTGCATCAAACCCCGCGCACCCGCCCTCGAGTGGGCGTTCCGGTAAAAGTGGCTCTCTTGCGAAATCATTCCGAGCACGAGATCGATCGGTACGTTTTGCGCCTTACATTCGTCGACGATCGACTGGGCGATCACGCGATTCGATTTTTCATCGGTCGCCTTCAGCTTCTTTTTTGAAAGGCCCGCCTTTTGATCTTTGGCGATGAACTGCATGATTTCTTCGACGGAAGCATCGACGACTGGAATCGAATGGTCCTGGTCGTTCGCGGTTTCTTGGTCGTTTTTGATGAACGTGATCACGTCCGTGATGGCCTTGATCTGAACAGGGGCAATAACGGGAGGAGCGACCGGAGGCACGTTGCAGGTCGTGCAGACCACCTTCGAAATTTTCAATTCTTTCGTTTCCACCGGCTCGGCCTTCTGAATGCGAAAAGTAGAAAGCGCGATCGCCCACTTCGCGTTCGGATCCTTCATGTCGTCGATTTTTTTTCCGTCGTCGTCATGGAGCTCAACGAGACGGCGTTCAGGATCCTTGTGGTAGTAAACCCAGATCTCGTCGTCGATCTTCAGAGAGGTTCCGACGGGACCGAGTTTCGTGACTTTCAGTTTTACGCTATAGTTTCCGGACGGGAGTTCCCAGCGGTCGACCACCTCGCCCTCGGTGCCCTTCGGGACTGTCGTAAGGACGTTTCCCACTCCTCGGAAAGAGTTCGAACTGCGCGCGTTTAGGCCGCTACGGGTGAACGTGATCGTACCTGCATAGAGCGGTAAAGCCTGCAGAATGGCCAGGGTGAAGCCTAAAATGGTACGTGGGCTAAAGCGACGGGGGTTCGACATTCTCAAGCCTATAGAGCAAGGGAAGTGCCGCTCATCGGGGATACAAGGAAGGCGGTACGCGGTTAGGCGGCGCCGGCCTGTCTAAAGATTCGACAGGGGTCTAAGCTTGTTCAGCCCGCGAATTCCGCGATGATCTGGTCAGAAAGCGCGAACCCGCGCGGGGTTAACCGAAGAGATCCGTCGCGAACCGGATGCGGTTCGAGGAGCCCCTTGGCGGCAAAGACTTCCGCCTTTTTCCGACGGAGGTCGGTGTCGAGCCATGCGCGCGGAAACCCTTCTTCGAGGCGAAGGGCCAGGAGCCATTTCTCCATCTCTCGTTGATCGGCAGTGAGGGTCTCTTTCCACTCGATCACCGATTCGCCCGCACCGAGAAGCTTCGCGTATTTGTGAAGGGACGAAAAATTTTTCCAACGCTCTCCCGACTTGGCGTCGAAAGAATGGGCCGAAGGACCGAGCGCGAGGTACGATTTACCCGTCCAGTACGCGAGATTATGGCGCGCACGAAATCCGGGTTTAGCGAAGTTCGAGATTTCGTAATGTTCGAACCCTTTTCCCGTCATGAAACGATCGATCGCGAGGAGGTGCTCGAGTTGCTCGTCCTCTTTCGGAAGGTCCTTAAACATCCGGTGAGTTTTCGGAAGCGTGAGCAAGTAGCAAGAGAGGTGAGTGATTGGATAGCGAGTGAGTTCCTCCATCGCTTTCTCTACGTCGGAGACTGCCTGATTCGGAACCCCGCAAAGGAGATCGACCGAAACGTTCGTAAAGCCAGCGGCGAAGATCGCATCGAGCGCGGCGAACGCGGCGTCGCGGGAATGGACGCGGCCGAGCATCGTGAGGAGGTCCGGGCGGAGGGCTTGAACGCCCATGGAAATTCGATTTACGCCGAGGTGGCGATATTCTTCGAGGCGCTTCCGGTCGACGGACGAAGGATTCGCTTCCATCGTCCATTCCGTGTCTGGGCCAACCCGGCGACCCAGTTCAAGCGGAGCGAGCGCTCGGCGCATCGACTCGGGCGGGGTCATACTCGGCGTTCCGCCCCCAAAAAAGATCGTCTCGAGTTTCGGCCCGTCGAGCGGTCCGAGGCTAGGCGCCATCCCACGACACTCTTGGTAGAGTGCGTCTTCGAATAGGATCGGATCCGACTCGGCAGTCCGTTCGGCCCCGATCGAGTAGAAATCACAGTAATGGCACTTCGACTCGCAAAACGGGAAGTGCACGTACAGAGAGCGCATGCGTCGAGGGATGTAACCCGGATCGCCATAAAACTCCAGGGCTGCCGATTGAGCCTGTCACGTGACAGGCTGTGCGCCGAACCTGTCACGTGACAGGTTGTTCCTCAAAATCGCGACGGGACTATCCGGTCGCTAAAACGGATTGTTGCCGGACCCCTCGATTTTTCCCCCCAAAGGCGTACGCTCTACCTCTATGTCGAAACTCCTCACGCCCGAACTTCTCAGCCTTTCCAATGGCATCCCCGTCGTCCTCCAAAATAACGACTCGAACGTCGCCTCCATTTACTGGTGGAATCAGGTCGGCAGCGCCGACGAAAAACCGGCCGAAGCGGGTTTCGCCCACTTTCTCGAGCACATGCATTTTAAGGATACCGATGCGAAAACTTCCGGAAAGGCCTCGAGCGGCGAACTCGCCCGCGCGATCGAAAGTTTCGGGGGGGACGTCAACGCTTACACCTCCTTCGACCAAACCGTTTATCACGTGACCTGCGCCGCCCATCACTGGGAAAAAATTCTGAACGTCTTCGGAACGATGGCGAAACCCCAACGATTCCTGAAGGACGATTTTCAGCGCGAACGCGAAGTCATTCTCGAAGAACTGAAGAAGAACGAAGACTCGCCGGGCCGGATGCTATTCCAATCGCTGTTCACCTCGACCTTTCCGAAACACCCGTACGGTCGCCCGGTCATCGGTTTCACGAAGACGCTGAAGGCAGCCAAGGTCGCAAACCTAGAAGCGTTTTATCGCCGCACTTACGTCTCCGGAAACATGGGAATTATCCTCGTCGGACCGGCCGACGAGAAGCGAAAGAAGAGCCTGTTAAAGATTCTCGAAAAAAACTTCGGCGGTAAGGTGCTGAAGAAGAAACCGGCCTTCCACGCCCCACGCGTGAAGGAATCCGAAACGCGGTCGAAAGCCGTTTTCGAAAAAGTTCCTTTCGACGTCACGACACCGACGATGGCGTTCTCGTTCCGTGTACCGGAGCTCATGCACGAAGATATGCCGGCTCTCGACATGCTCGGCGGGATTTTGGGCATGGGCGAGATGTGCCGCCTCTATCAGGCGCTCTTCTACGGAAAATCGATCGTGAACGATGTCGGTGGCGGACTCTACGTGCCGAAAGATCCGGGGATGATCTATTTTAATGCCGACGTTGAAACCGTCGACAAGCTCCCGGAAGTTTTCTCGGCGATGCTCGACGAAATTAAGCGAATCCAGGACGTGCCGCCGACTGACGAAGAAATCGCGCGGATCATGACGAATACCGAGAGCGAACGTTTTTACGCGCTCCAGAGCGCCGACGGAATCGCTTCCCGTCTCGGATTTCTCCGGTTCCAACTCGGCGACCTCGCCCACGACGACAAGTACCTCGAAGAGCTTCGGCAGGTCGATGCTGCGAAGATCCAAGAAGTCGCCGCGAAGTACTTCGATCTTTCACGGATGGCCTTCACGGTTATGGTTCCGGAGAAGAACAAAGACTTCGATCTCAAGCCGATGTACGCGATCGCGGTCGAGAAACTCGGAAAACCGGTGGAAGAGAAGAGTGCGCGCGGAGGGAAATCCGCGGCCATTCTGAAATCTAAAAACGCGGCGGGCAATGCAGCTACCGACCCGATGCGCGTTCTTCCGGAAACGATTATCCTTCCGTCCGGAGTGCGCGTTCTCTATCGCGAGCGTCCGAGTTCGCACGTGATGAGCATCCAAGCCGCGGTTCTCGGCGGACTTCGCCTCGAAGTCGCCGATCCGGTGAAATCGGCGGATCTCGATCTCGGGACGAGTAATCTCCTTTCGAGCATCTGGGCGAAGGGCACGACGAAACGTTCGGCCACTGAAGTAACCTCGCTGATCGAGGGTTCGGCCGCGAACCTCGATGGTTTCTCGGGACGAAACACGATCGGGCTCGCCTCGACGGGACTTTCCCGGGATTGGAAAAAGCTTTCGGCGCTCTTTTCCGAGGTTCTCCTCACGCCGTCCTTTCCGAAGGACGAACTCGATCTCTCGCGTAAGGTCGTCGAAGACTCGATCCGCTCTATCGAAGATCACTCTTCGGCGCTCTGCTCGAAGCTCTTCCACGAAACTCTTTTTGAAAAGCATCCGTCTGGTCGCTACGCTTCGGGAACCCTCGAGAGCGTCGCTTCGATCGATTCGGATCGCTTGAAAGCGTTTCACCGAAAATGGCTCCGTCCGGAACGACTTGTTCTCTCGGTCGTCGGGAACGTGAGGCGGCCCGATCTTGATCGATGGCTTGTCGAGCTCGATGAAAATCTCGCGGCCCTTCGGGGGACCCACGTGAAAGGGCTAGAAAGTATCGGGGACGAACCCGCGCTGAATGGTCCACGCTGGGTAGACCGTTCGCTCGGACGCGAACAAGTTCACATCATTACGGGTGGCCTCGGCCTTCGGTTTGCGGATCCGGATCGCTATGCGATGCGGCTCGCGACGAACGTCCTCGGCGGCCAAAGCGGCCGGCTCTTCATCGAGCTTCGCGAAAAGCGCTCGATGGCCTATTCGGTCGCGCCGATTTCGATGGAAGGTATCGAACGCGGATACATCGGCACCTACATTGGATGTTCGCCGGCGAAAAAAGACGAAGCGATCGCCGGGATTAAGAAGGTAATGGAAGACCTCGCCAAGAAGGGTCCGACGGACGCCGAAATGCGCCGGGCGAAGGAGTATTACCTCGGTCGTCGCGCGATGGACCTTCAGGGTGATTCTTCGGTCGCCGGATATTACGCGCTTGAGCAAGTGTATAACCTCCCGATTCGTGCGGAAGCCGAGATCGTGAAATCGATCGAAGCGGTTACGGCAAAACAGGTGAAGGACTTCGTTCAGAAATACTTCGTCGAGAACAACGCGGTTACCGCAGTCGTCGGATAATTCGACTCGAGAGAAATTAAGGAAAGGGAAGGGGGACTAAAAGCCCTCACCCTTCCCTTTCGCTGGTTGGGCGCCACTCTCAGAGACTCGCGGTTTCGCTTCAAACCGCGCGCCAGGCGCACCGACAGAACTATTTAACGGCGGTCGCCGTCGAAGATCACTTCGTAGGTGATCCCACTCTGAGCATCGACGATCGATAGTCCGCGACTCGTCGTCGCGAAGATCGCGCCCGCTTTTCCAAGCGAAGCGAACTGAGTGTTCACCGAGGCGATTGCGCCGGCGCTCGGATTTTCATCCGTGGTGTTGATAAAGAGATTCGCCGCGGTTTCCGAAGTCACGACGCGGTTCGAGAGGCTCGTGCTCGGGTGTTCGATGATGGCGTAGGCCGATTTAGAGAGAGAATCGATGGTGCTCGCGATCGTACTCGAGGTTTTCGAGGGAGTAACCGCAAAGGCGGAAGGGAGCGCGAGTAGCGAGAGAGCTGCGACGGCGAACGACTTCATGAAGTGGGATTTACTCAATGCAGCAAGACTTGTCAATGCGCCGCATCGTTCCGGCCTAGATTTTTCCTGCGCCGGGCCGTAGACTGGAAAAACGTAGTCAATCCAGGGGTCCTATGACTTTTCTAGGTTCGTTTTCCCTCACCTTTACCGCCCTCTTCGTCGCTCTCGATGTGATCGGGACGGTACCGATCTACCTTTCGCTCACGAGCGAGCTGCCGCTGCCCGAACGTCGCAAGATCGTCGACAAATCCATGGGCGTCGCCCTGATTGTCGCCCTCCTCTTTATGGTCGCCGGTCTCACGCTTTTTCGACACCTCGGGATCGGTCTGAGCGACTTCCGAATTGCCGGGGGCTTGATCTTGCTCCTCATTTCACTCGCCGATCTTCTGGGCGGTCCCGAAGCGAAGCAACACTCGTCGGGTTCGACGGGGATCGTCCCGCTCGCCGTGCCGCTCATTTCGGGTCCGGCAGTCCTGACGACGCTCCTGATTCAGGTCGGGTTGGTCGGCTATCCGATTACGATCCTCGCACTCGTGGTGAACTATCTGATTGGCTGGCTCACCCTTCGGCACTGCGACCGCGTAACGAAGTGGATCGGCCGCGACGGAACCGTCGTCCTTTCGAAAATCTCGGCGCTGCTTCTTGCGGCGATCGCCGTGGCGATGATCCGCATCGGGATGTTCGACAGCATCGGCGACTTCATGCGCCAGATGAATGCGGGGAAATAGAGTTTATTCTTCGCTTTCGTAGTCTTCGGCGTCGTGGTGATCGCTGTCGTCGAAAGAGCAGACGTACTGAATTTTCGCGGCCCGAATCGCTTTGTGAAACTCTTCTTCGGTGTCCGGTTGGATTACTCCTTCGTAACGTTCGCGAAGCGGGACGACGAAAGCGTCGTTCCAAGCACTCCCTGCGGTTTCGAAAGCCTTCTTCGTCGTTTCCGTAAAACTCGGATACTGGAGCGTCGAAATGTGCTCCTTCAAATTCGTAAGGAACGGATCGAGGGACTTCTTCGGGTCCGTCGACTTCTTCGCCTGCGTGATCGCTTCTTCAAATGCGATTTTCGCCGAAAGACGTTTTCGTAGGTGATCACGGTACTGCTCGATCGGCATCGACATGCTTTTCAGATCGCTCGTCTTCGTGCGAATTTTTTTCATCTGCTCGAGGGTCAGATCGGGCGGAAGTTTTTCGGGACTGATTTCGTGGAGGAGGGTGAGTGATGTCTTCGGAAACGGTCCGCTCATCGCGCAGGGCTGGCCGAAAAGGGTGACCTGAATTTCCTGGATTCCCCCATCCGGCTTCGCGGACGCTCCCCAGGCATTCGCGGAGAACGCGATCGCCAGAAGAGTGACGGAAAAAAGCGAGGAAATCCGAGAGTTCACGGGCTAAATGTTAAGGTGAATTCCGGCGGTTTGACAGGGGAAACCCCTGCCTTAAACTAGAATATAGGGGAGACGCGCCGGATGCCTAAAGACGAAAATGCTGCGCTGAAACTGAAACTCGTCACTCAGCCGCAGGAGTATTTCTACGAGCTGCTCGATGGCGCATTTAGTAAGCGCTCGTTTAAACCAACGGGCGAGACCTCCTTTTATCTCGTGAATCTTTTAAATCAGTTCATGACGGCTGATGCGCTCTACGCTCGCAACGCAGAAGGTCGCCGCGAAGAGGGAACACTCGCCCTTCTCGTGAAAGAGGCGAACGAGATGCCAGCCGAGGAATCGAAGCGCATTTTGTTTCGCCAGGTCGGCGATCTCTCCCTCTATAAGGCCGGATTTTTCCAGGAGAGCCTGAACCGAAAACTCGTCGATATCGATTACTACATCGATATGGGGGGTCGAGCGTACCAAGAGGCCGCGATCCGCCACGAAGAAAAGGCAGTTCGAGTCGTATTCGAGGAGCTTGCCCACTGCTTCGCGAAGTTGGTCGATGTCCTCGCTGACGTGAGCGATGCGACGATGTCGAAAACGGAGCGGGATCTTCTTCGGCTTTACGACCACTGGATGAAGACGAAGAGCGAGCGCGCGGAACGGCTTCTGAATGAAGCGGGGATTATCCCGAACGCGACGACGAAGAAAAACAATGTTCAATAATACTTACTGAACAGTGACCTTCGTCATCTTGTCACCCACGCGGAGTGCTTGGACGACATCGAGTCCTTCGGAAACCTGGCCGAAGGCCGTGTATGCGCCATCGAGGTGCGGCGCTGGCGCGAGCACGATGTAGAACTGAGAGTCCGCCGAATCTGGATCCTGCGCACGGGCCATGGCGACGGTGCCGAGAACGTGGTGGCGTCCGTTAAACTCCGCTTTCAGCTTTTGACCGCTGCCACCCATGCCGGTTCCATTCGGATCGCCGCCTTGGATGACGAAGCCCGCGACGTAACGATGGAAGGTGAGTCCGTTGTAAAAATTTTGCTGAATGAGCTGAACGAAACGCGCGACGGTGTTCGGAGCGTCCTTCGCATAGAAACGAAACTTGATCGTGCCCTTCGTCGTTTCCATCGTGACGACGGCTTTCGAAAGTCCGTTCTCGTCGACGGAGAGGTCAGGGGTGCCTGCCGCCACGGTCGCGGTAGGCGTCGTGCCCGCTGCAGCTACGGCCGGAGTCGCGCTCGCTACCGGAGCGGGGGCCGTCGTTTCCACTGGAGTCGGCGCGACGGGAACATCGGCCGGTTTTTTCATGACGTAAAGACTCGCACCGAGACCGATCACGACGATCGCTCCGATTCCGTAGAGGAGCCCGCGCGGGGATTTTGGGGATTCAGGTGCGGAGGTCGAAGGAGTGTCTGACATGCGGTTTCCTTGGTTTCGGGTGGATTTTCATCTACTATGAAATCGAGTTCGACATGGCACAAGACGAATCTGAAAAGCGCATGGCGCTGTTTGATCATATTAGCGAGCTTCGCGTCCGCGCGATGCGGATGCTTTACGTCTTTATGGGCGGATTCATCGGTGGCTACCTCGTCTCGAATCCCGTGATGGAGTGGCTTCGGGCTCCGCTTTTTCGTGCGCTTCCCGAAGATAAGCGCTTCCTTTATTTCACGAACCTTTTCGAAAATTTCATGACCCATTTGAAGATCGCGGGTTACCTCTCGATTTTCGCGCTCTCTCCTTACTTCTTCTACGAGATCTGGGGATTCATCGCGCCAGGATTAAAGAGTAAGGAAAGAAGGCTCGTCATTCCGTTTGTGAGCGCGGCAAGCTTCTTCTTCGTCGGCGGCGCCCTGTTCGCGTACTACATTCTGTTCCCGATCGGGTTTAAGTACTTCATCTCCTATGGTGTCCCGACAGATATGCCGATGATCACCATCGAGTCCTATTACTCGACGTGCCTGAAGCTCATGATGCTCTTCGGTCTCGGGTTTGAACTGCCGGTTTTCATCAGCCTGCTCGGTGCTCTCGGAATCGTCGACGCCAAGACCCTCCGGGCCCAGCGCCGGAACGCGATTATCGGGATCACCATCGTTTCGGCGATGTTCGCACCGCCGGACGCCGTTTCGATGCTGATCCTGATGGGGCCGCTCGTCATCCTTTTCGAGCTTTCGATCTTCGTCGTGGCCTGGTTTGGCGCGAAACGCATCGAAACTGCGGCGGCCGAAGCTCAGAAGGCCTCCGAAAGTCCGATCGTCGGAAAATCGGATTATTAACGCGACGCATCTATAGAATCTGTCCGAATGGGCTGAGATCTAGCATTGATCGGGCTAATCCGGTCTGTTACATCCGTGCGACACGCAACCCTTGCTCGTCTATTAGAGAACGGGCTCTGATTCCGGATTTAGTCGGAATCGAACCAGAAGGAAGATTTAGAAAATGGCCAAGTCTGCAGCAGTCGCGGGAAAACTCGCCGGATACGAAACGACTTTCATCACTCGCGCCGAAATGGGCGACGACGCGCTTCGCGCGCTGACCGATCGCCTCATCGGCATCGTTCCTACCTTCAAAGGTGAGCTCGTTCTTCAAGAAGACTGGGGCACGAAGCGCCTCGCGTATAAAATCGAAAAAGAAACCCGCGGCCACTACACGTACCTCGTTTATACGGGCGACGGTAACATCGTCGCGGAAATCGAGCGGAACCTCCGCATGAACGATTTCGTCATGCGTTTCCTCTCCGTGAATCTTGCGAAGGAATTCGACAAGGACACGTTCATGAAGCGTCGTGAAGAAATTAAGGCGCAAGCGAAGAAGCGCGAAGAAGAGCGCGAAGCTCGTCGCGAAGAACGCGAAGCCCGCCGTCGTTCGTACGAAGATTCGTCCGACGACATGGGCGCTGACGCCGGAGAATAATTTATCGTGAGCGAGGCTCCGACGCCCGCGTCCGAACCGAGCACCGTCGAAC
>JBBQMV010000027.1:0-15037 GCA_038329315.1 Bdellovibrionia bacterium
CTTTCGTCGAGGCCGAGCTTTTCGGCCTGAGGCGTCTGAGAGATTTGGAAAAAGAAGATCATTGGCCGGCTACGATTCTTGCGAACCGCGTCGGTCCAAACCGAGGCTTTACCCGCGTCGGAAAGACCATCGAGGTAAGCCGTCTCGGTCTTCCACGCATTCGCGTCGAAATCCGAATAGAGTGATCCGTAGTTTTGTTCGATATTCGCATCCCACCAAGGAGTCGACAGGCCATTCGCCTTCGCGATATCCCAAGTTTGGTTCCCGATTTGGGCAACCTTCTGCGAGAGCGGCTCGAGAAGAGTACCGATGGCTTGCTTGAAGACCGCGACTTCCTCTTCTTTGAATCCCTTCGGCACTTTGATCGTGCGAAGGTGTTCGGCGATCTTTTCGTAGGCTTTCGCGAGATGGCCGAGTACCTTCACGCGCATTTCAGGCGAAGGGAGCGTCAGGAGCGTCGCCGCCACCTTTTCGAGACCTTGAACTTCGCGAACCCGCTTTTGGAGGGTACGTTGGAGATCTTCGACGCGCTTCGCGAGTTCGGAGTTTCCTTCGACGGTTTCCATCTTCTTCGCGTAGACGTTCGGGATCGTCCGGGGAAGCGTCGTAAGCACTTCCATTTGGGTCATCGCATCGAGTTTGTCGAACGACTTCTTGAAATCTTCGGCCGTCTGAACGAGGACCGAGTTCGGAAGGGCTGCGCCGCGGGCAAGGGCCGCCGCGTACCAAGCCGCCTTCACGTCCTTCGGAGCTTTATTTCCAAGTTCGATGAAAGCCCAGCCAGAACGGCGATCCTCTTCATTCTCGATTGCCGCGACCGCTGCGATTCGTTCGCATTCAGAATTTAGAGTTTCCGTGTGGTCCTTTCCGCAAAAATCCGGACTCTTCATAATCAAATCATGAGTTTTCGCATCGTCGGAAACGAGGCCAAGTACGAAGAGCTTCTTCCGAAGGGCCGGAAGGTCGGCATCACTAATTCCGCGCTTGGCCGCCGGAAGCTTGAATACCTTCGAATAGTCTTCGAACGCCTGCTTGAAATGGAACTTCTTCTCGGCGTCGGTCGCCCGAATGAAGTACGCGATACCGACGGACTCGTGATTCGGATCGATCGCGATCACTTGGTTTAGATACGCGAGCGAAGCGTCGGTGTCCTTCAACTCGAGCATGATCTTACCCATCATCGCGAGGACTTCGACCTTATACTTCGAATCTGGATAGAGGCGAAGGTGCTCCTCGCCGAATGCTTTCGCCTTCGGGTAGTCCTTGTTTCTGTAGACGCCCATCGTGATCTTGTAGTGCGAATCGCGCTCGAGTTGAACGAGCTTCGTCTTGAACTCGCCGATCGAAACGTTCGGCATTTCTTGGAACTTGATCGCGAGCGTACGAGTCGCGACCCAGGCTTCGCTTTCGATCAGGGTATCGATAATGAGTGCGCAAACTGCCGGCGTCAGTTTCGAGTTCGGCCGAGTTCCGACGTAGGAGAGCATCCGTCTATAGGCCGTATCGACGTCACCGTTCGCATAAACGACCCGGTTCGCTTCGAAGAGGAGCTTATCCATGACTTCAGGTTGGCTGGTTTTCTGGGCAGAAACTTCATCGACCCATTTAATCCATTCGGTCACATCACCCGGAAGTGGCTTCTTCGCGGCGGCGAGTTTCGAGGCCTTAAGCGACTGCGGAATAATTCCCTTTTCTTTGAAGGCGTCGTAACGAGCGGTCATTGCGCGGACACGCGCTTGATCCCGAAGTTCCGGTTCCTTCACCGTAAAAAGCTTACCTTGGTAAACGTCGGTGAACGCGGCTTGGGCACGATCCCAATCCTTCACGTTCGCGTAGAACTCCCCGATCCGGAACCGGACACGGGCCTTGAGCTCGTCGCGTGGATCGGTGATCCGCATATAGGTGTTTAAAGTGAGCAAGTAAGGGGCTTGAACAACCTTATAATCGTTCTCGTTCGCGTTTTTCTTCGGGAGAGTCGCGTAAATTTTATCGGCGTACTCGAGAAGCGCTTTCTTAAACTTCTTAAACCACTCTTCTTGATGGGCTTTCGCAATCGCGCCCGGGTTGTTGTCAAAGAAGCCGTCGAAATCCTTGTAAATATTATTGAAGCGCGCGTAGTCTTTCCAGTTGATGATCGCGTCGTAAACGTCGACCAAAATCCAGAGGGTTCCGAAGGCCTTTGGTGCCTTCGCGAGCGCGAGGTCCTTCCAAGCGAGCGTCTCCGCTTGCATTTCCTTCGAACGCATCACGATGATGAATTCGTGGGAAATTTTACCGAACACTTGGCCGCCTTCGAGGTGCTTAAAGTATTCCATCGCGTGCTCGAGCGAGTAACCCGCGAGACGCTTGTCGAACGCCGTTCCGTAGAAGAGCGCGACCATTCCGACGACTTCGTCGTAATGCCCGCCGACTTCTTTGTTCAGGCCGCGAGCGCGGTCGTACCGAAGAAGCCATTCGGCTTTCCGGATAGCTTCTGGGTAATTCTCCACGTTGAAGTTCGCGAGTGCTTGCTTCTCTACGACTTGGCCTTCAAGTCCACCAAGATTTTGGTTCACGTCGACGGGCTTTAAGATGTTCAGAATGTCTTGGTGCTTGTTCTGTTCGGCGAGGACATCGCTAGCCATCAAACGAACTTCGACCGTTTGGCGCTCATCCGGATACTTAGCGATGTAGTCCAGGTAGTCCTTGATCGCGTAGTCTTTCTTTTTGAGTTCATTGAACGCACGTCCGCGGCGAATGAGAACATCGCGGATGCTCTTGAACTTAGGGAATCGAGTGAGTACTTCAGTCGTGTGAGCTACGCAAGACTCGAGGAGTTCCTCGAACCGCCGATCGGCGCCAGCTTTCCCGGCTCCGTTATCGGCCACGACACCTACGCGGAAATAAGACTTCGAGGAACGCCATTCCATATCGGCGAGGCGCCAGATGAGCATTGCCTCTTCGGGAGTGCCGCGCTTGAGCTTGAGCATGCGCTTCAAATTCAGAATGGCCGTTTCCCGCGAAGACGCGGCCATTTCATCGATGGCGCGGTCGACCCGCTCCTGTTTCGTAACCATCGACCGCGTCGCGCTCGCTTGGGACGCTGCTGGCTTACGGGTAACCTTAGCTGGAGTAGTCTTCGCATTCGACGGAGTCGTCGTATTCGAAGCGGCGAACGCAGGGGAACCGACCGTCGCGAAGACGGCTAGCGCTACGATTAAACCTGCAATTCGTCGTTGAGCCAGTTTCATTTCAATCCTCGTCGCTTAATCTGCGGTAACTACGACCAGCTTAAAATCCGTGAAATCCATTTCAGAAGCCGAAGACAGAACGTTCTTCAGCAGCTTGTAGGGTACTTTCTTATCGGCGATCACGAGGAGCTTCGTATCGAAGTTCTTCTTAACCGCGTCTTCGGTCTTCTCGCCGCCTTTAACCGAAGCCGAAGCGATCTGCCGCTGCTTCTCACGCTCTTTTTTGAGCGCTTTCACGAGCTCCGGCATCGTACCGTCTTTCGAAACTTCTCCGGCGCTCGGCGAATACTTTTCAAATTTGATGACGGGTTGCCCTTCGAGAGTGATGCCGGTCTCCGTGACCTGGACCTTCATCGCTTCTACGCTCTCGGTTCCGCCGTTGGCGATCGGGAGCTTAATCTCCTTGCCCACATCGACATCGATTGCGCTTACGGAATAGCTCTTCAGAAGGAAGACGAGGAGGATCGTGAACACGTCCGCCATCGAAGTGATCTGCAACGCGATCTCTTCGGTTCCTTGGCGTCGACGATTACGACGACTACTGCCGCCTCTTCGTCCCATATTTCCGCATTCACCCATCATGGTTAGAATCCTCCTAAGACCATCGAAAGATTATTCTTCCGCGCCTTTTCCATCGCTCGCACGATGGCTTCATACTCGACTTCTTGGTCCGCGGTGATGGTCACTGACTCAAAACCGGGATACTTTTCTTTCAACTGCCGAAGGGCTTCCGCCGCTTCATCGGGGTTCGCAAAGGTGTTCTTCTGTTCCAGCTTCCCATGCGTGATCACTTGGAGAGATCCGTTTTTCTTCAGATCGAGCGTCACGGTAATCGGAGGCGGCGTCGGATCGCCTTGCGCTTCGGCCGGAGTGAATCCGGCATCGAAGATCGAAATCGAAAGGAAGGAGGCCGACGCGAGCATGAACGTGATCAAGACCGTGAAACAGTCGATGATCGGGGCTAAGTTCAGGTCGAAATCAAGCGATCCGCCACGACTCCGGCTCATGCAACCCTCTTCGTTTCCACTCCGTAAGCGCGCTGACGAATGATGTCGAGCGTTTCAAGAGTGCACTGATCAAGTTCACTGACCATGCGGTTCGTGCGATTCATGATGAACGAAAAGGCCACCATCGCCGGAATGGCGACGCCGAGACCCATCATCGTCGCGTTCATGGCGCTCGAGATACCCGCCGCAAGAAGTGCCGATTTTTCCTGCGGGTTCGCAGTACCGACGGCTTCGAACGATTGGATCAGACCGGCGATCGTGCCGAAAAGACCCAGGAGGGTCGCGACGTTTGCGATCATCGAGAGGAACGCGGTCCGCTTCGAAATGTTCTCCACCCATTCGCCGACGACAATGTTAAGTCCGTCGTTGACCATTTGTTCTGGGAGGTGAGCCCGAAGTAAGCCTTCCTTCATGACTTGCGCGGCTGGCTTCTGCGGATACTGATCGCAGAGCGAGATCGCGTCTTGAACCTTGTCAGCCATTACCAACTCGCGGATGCGGTGATAAAACTTCGAACGTCCCGCAAGCGGATACGTGAAGAACACCATCTTAACCCGTTCGAGGATGATCGCGACGGCGAACACGCCGGCGATGATAATTGGAAGCACGTGCGTCCAATTCGTGAATAAAAACTCGGTAAACTTACCCATTTGGATCTCTCCTAAGATCTGCTCTCAGCCAGGAACCCTGGTTGAGGGACCCCCCCTTTGCGTCTAGCCATTAGACAAAGAGGTATCCACTGATGCGTATCGACAGGAGGGGCCGGTCTAGTAAGTCTAAATTCTTGAACTTAACAATTGTTTTGCAAACGAACAGCCAAACCCAGGCGACTCGGAGGTGCATGAAAGTTCGGGGCATTTTTGCCGCAAATCGAGGCGTTCTGTCCATGTCGCGAAAGACACGGGAGCCGAAGAAATTCAGACTCTTCGTTTCTCTCTATAGATGTATGAAAAACCGACGGTGGGATTTTGCCGGTTACGGGAAGAACAAGCCGAAACCGATTTGGATCCAGCTTGTTGTTAACGCGCGATCCGTGACTACAGTACCAAGGGTGTACTTATCGGTGTGAAACATCACGCGCCAGTCAACGCCGACGAACCAGGTCCGGTTCAGGAAGAACTGCTGCCCGAGCCCGAAGAAATAACCGATCGAAGATCCCGACGGCGCACTTCCATAACTATGCTGGGAGAAGCCGATCGCAGTATTCAAGTCATAATAGAAGATCTTGCTGCCCAAGAGGGAGAGTTTTCCGTAAACCAGACTTCCGCGGGCTTCCGCACCCAATACCGATTTTCCGGGATTCACGGCCGGAGTCACTCCGAGCTTTTGCGCGGCCTGAAAGGCTTGACCATTCGACGCACTTATCGCGGAATAAAAGGCGTGAAGCGAGAAAAACTCATTGAAGTGGTATCCGAGCGTAAGCCCAATAGTTTTTTGGTCCTGGAAAGCATCATCCGACAAAAAACCGTATTTTAGACCCGTTTCCCAGCGCGCTTTTTTCGTATACCGGCGGTTCTGAACGACATCCATTAGGTCTTCGTTACCCACCGTCCAGTAACGACGCTTCATCGATTGCACGTCAATCCGTTCCGGAAGCGTCCCCGCTTCGTCAGCATCGGACGTTTGGACCTTTAGAGTATCAGGAGTCGTCGGCGCCGTCGGATTCGGCTGCTGCGCCGGCTGTGCCGCGAGTGCACCCGTCGTCGTCAGCAGAGCGACCGTCAAAACTTTACCGATAACAAATCCAAATCCTTGCGAAGAATGTTTGCGATTCATCATATTTATTTCAAAGTTAAACGCATTTAGGGAGAATAGGAAGCAGGAACCACGAAATGCCACTACCGACCTACCTCGCTAAAGCAGGAAAAGTTACCGGACCTTTTGATGACAAGCACATCGAAGGGATGAAAACGTCCGGTGAATTTTATTCTTATGAGTGGATGTGGGATGGCCAATCTCCGGATTGGTCTCCCGTTCCGCGCCAACTCACTTCGCCGCCTTCACTTCCCGAGCCTTCGAAGAAGATCACCCGGATTTCCGTGGACCAAACTTCTTCCACCATTCCAACGAAAACCGCTCAGACGGCGCCGACTTCGGCAGCCACCACCACAAAACCGTTCGGCGGCGCCGATATCAAGACGAGTGATAAAGTTTTCTGCGCGGTCCTCTTCGATACCCGTCTCACGATTGGTGGAGAAGTCAGCCACGCGCACTCACGGGGCGGAAAATTTATTTCGACGCCGACCCAGTCCGTTCCGGTTTCGAAGGGCTCGAATGCCCTTCTCGATCTCCTCGACGAGACGACCGATCGATCGACGAAGATCCACACCTCGATCATGAATGTCTCGCGCATGGGCGATCGTTGGGTTCTTGACCTCGAATGGTCATCGATGCCGCTCCTCGACTAGAACAGCACGCCCATCCGGGCATACCTACTTGCTGACGCCAAAATCCTCCGGGATTTCGAATACTAACCCGCGTTCAGTGTATAAATTCCGCCAGAATTTTGACGGACATTCAGTGCCGGTTCGGCGTTTTCGAGCAGAGCTTGAGAACTGTTTTCGAAATTATTTCCGTCAAAAACAGGCCAAAACCCCTGACATTTCAAAACTTTTTCCCAAGCAAGACCTAAAGACTTCCCCGAAGTCCGCCGAATCGTTCTTTGGAGCCAGTACCAACCGCAAAGAGGAACGCATACAGATGGTGACCAACTACGACGGCGAACAAGTGGAAATCCCAAGCACCTTACCGATGTTACCGGTGCGGGATATCGTGGTGTTCCCTTACATGATCATCCCACTGTTCGTGGGACGGGACTCTTCGATCAAAGCAGTGGAAGAGGCGCTCTCGCGCTCGGATCGTTTGATCCTTCTCGCTTCCCAAAAAGATATCAGCGACGAACATCCGTCCCCGGATGGAATCTACCAGACCGGTACCGTCGCGATGATCATGCGCATGCGCAAACTTCCGGACGGTCGGATTAAAATCCTGACCCAAGGACTTTGCAAAGCGAAGATCAACGAATTTAAATCACGCGATCCCTTCTATGAAGTCGGTATCGAGCGCATTGTCGAACCCGTCAGCCCACGCCAATCCGAAGCGGAAGCGCTCATGCGGACGGTTCGCGAACAACTCGAACGCGTAATCTCGCTCGGGAAATCCCTTGCTCCGGACATTCTGATGGTCCTCGACGACATCACCGATCCAGGCCGCATGGCCGATCTCGTGGCGTCGAACCTCGGCTTGAAAGTTTCTGAAGCCCAAAACATTCTCGAGACACTCGACGCCTACGATCGCCTCGCAAAAATACACGAGTCGCTTGGACGTGAAATCGAAGTCCTTACGCTCCAAGCGAAAATTCGTTCGCAAGCGAAGGACGAAATGCAAAAGTCGCAAAAGGAATACTTCCTTCGCGAACAGATGCGCGCAATCAAGAGCGAACTCGGCGATGGTGATTCGAAGTCCGAAGAGATCAACGAGCTTCGCGAAAAAGTAGTGAAGTGCTCGATGCCTCCGGAAGTCGAAACCGAAGCCATGAAACAGCTCGGCCGTCTCGAGCGCATGCATCCGGATGCTTCCGAAGCTTCGATGCTCCGCTCTTACATCGACTGGCTCATCGAAACTCCATGGTCGAAACAAACGAAAGATAACCTTGAACTCAAGCATGCCAAGGCGATTCTCGATGACGATCACCACAATCTCGACAAAGTGAAGGAACGGATTCTTGAGTATCTCGCCGTTCGTCGCTTGAAGGATAAGATGAAGGGCCCAATCCTTTGTCTCTCCGGACCTCCAGGGGTCGGTAAAACTTCGCTCGGTCGTTCGATCGCACGCGCCATGGGTCGCGAATTCGTTCGCATCTCCCTCGGTGGCGTGAAAGACGAAGCCGAAATTCGCGGACACCGCCGGACTTACGTCGGCGCACTTCCGGGACGGATCGTCCAAGGAATGAAGCAAGCGGGCACGAACAACCCGATCTTCGTCCTCGACGAAATCGACAAGCTTGGGAACGACTTCCGCGGCGATCCGGCCTCGGCGCTTCTCGAAGTGCTCGATCCGGAACAGAACAACTCGTTCCGCGACCACTACTTGAACGTCCCTCTCGATCTTTCGAACGTCCTCTTCATCGCGACCTGTAACGATCTCGGTGCGATTCCTTCGGCCCTTCGCGACCGTATGGAAGTCATCACGATCCCAGGTTACACCGAACAAGAGAAGTTCTTCATCGGGAAGAAGTATACGATCCCGAAGCAAATCACCGAAAATGGTCTCGCAAACACGCAGATCGAATTCACCGATGCGGGCGTTCGCGCCGTCATCGAGGGTTACACTCGCGAAGCCGGTCTCCGGAATCTCGAGCGCCAAATCGGAACCCTCTGCCGCAAGACCGCGCGTCTCGTGGCTGAAGGAAAAACCGAAAAGACCCTCATCGATGCCGCGACGGTCGGCAAGCTTCTCGGACCAGCCCCGTTCATCCGCGAGGAAGAACAAGAAGTAGATGAAGTCGGCATTGCAACCGGTCTCGCTTGGACGGCCGTCGGCGGAGAGATTCTCTACGTCGAAACGACGGCGATCAAAGGTAAGGGTGGAATCACCCTCACTGGCCAGCTCGGGGATGTCATGAAGGAATCCGCACACGCGGCCCTTGGCTACATCCGCTGGAAGGCGAAAGAACTCGGCCTCGACGAGGACACCCTCGCGAACACCGACATTCACATCCACTACCCTCAAGGGGGGATTCCGAAGGACGGGCCGTCCGCCGGGATCACGATGGCGACCGCGATCATCTCGCGTCTCACCAACACTCCGATCCGTAAGGACGTCGCGATGACGGGTGAAATCACCCTCACCGGCCGCGTACTTCCGATCGGCGGCTTGAAGGAAAAGGCCTTAGCGGCAATGAGACACGGCGTAAAAATCGTGATCATTCCCGAAAAGAACAAGAAGGACCTCGAGGACATTCCAGCCGAATTCCGCGAGCAACTCACCTTCGTTCCAGTGAAAACTCTCGAAGAAGTTCTCGAGATTGCATTGGTCGGGAAGACCAAGGCCGATACGGACACGAAGGAAGGCAAGACGAAGTCGACCACGACTCGTCGCCGCACCGGAGGCGCCGCGGCAGCAGCGGCTGCGAAGTCGCGGAACGCGGTCTAGTGAAAGGATCGGACGTACGCCAGGATTTAAGGTAACGTCCGTCAATTGGAACCGCTGTCCACTCTAGTCGTTTTAATACTCATCGCGATCTCGGGGTTCTTAAATGGCTCCGAGGTCGCGCTTTTTTCTTTGTCGAAGATCCAACTCAAAACGATCCGAGAAAAGTTCAAGGCGCCCCACCGTAAAATCCGGAAGTTACTCGGAGACCCGGCTGGCCTACTCGCCTCGATTCTCATCGCGAGCGAAGTCGTTAACATCGCTCTCTCGTCCCTTATCTCGAGTGCGGTCTCGAGTTCCCACGAAAATCCGTGGCTTCACGCGATCGCTCGCGGCCCTCTCTCCGGCATTCCGGAATGGGCTACCGACGTCATCCTCGGTACGCTGATTACCGCGCCGATGCTGCTCCTCTTCTGTGAGATCACACCAAAGGTCATCGCCGCGCGGGTAAATACCCTCATCGCACCGGCCGTCGCGACCCCGATGAGCGCGCTCTATCGCTTCGTCACCCCGATTCGATTCGCCATCCGCATCGTCGAGAAGGGCGTGAAACGCATCATGCCTGGGTCCCAGCGGGAAGGCCCGATGATTTCTACGGCTTCGAAACTCCGTGAAGAAGATTTTATCAATCTAGTCGAGGAGGCCCAAAAAGAAGGAACGATTCAATCGACCGAACTGGGTTTGATCCGTAACGTTTTCGATCTCGACGATACGCCAGTCAGCGAAATCGCGACTCCCCTCTCCCGGGTCTTCATGCTTCCGCAAACGACGACGATTCAGCAAGCTCTCTCCCACATGAAAGAGGGATCGTCGGGCCAACGCTACTCGCGCATTCCGGTCTTCGGGAAGAATCGTAACGAAATCGTCGGCGTTCTCTATTCGAAAGACTTGCTCGTCTCGCGCCACGAAAAGGCTGATCAATCTCTTCCAATCAGCGAATTGATGTGGAAGCCCTTCTCGGTGAGCTCCCAAACCCAGCTGAACTCGCTTTTCCGAAAATTGAAACGGCAGCGGACCCACCTCGCGATCGTCACGAACGCCCTCGGAAACCCAATCGGCATCGTGACGATGAACGACGTCCTTGAAGCGCTCCTCGATGAGCTGCTGATCGATGAAGACGAAGGGGAGGACGAATGAACTCCCTCTCGATGACGACTTTACTCACCTTCGTCATTCCGCTTCTCGTACTCGAAGGTCTCTTCTCGGGTAGCGAAATTGCGCTTCTCTCGGCGGATAAGATTAAACTGAAGTCGAGCGCGAGTGGTGGCTCGCGCTCGGCGCGCCTCGCCCTGAACCTTGCGATCCATCCGGAGCGCGTCCTCACCTCGACTCTCGTCATGACTTCGTTTTGTGTAGTCGTGATCGCTGGCCTCTGCTCGCTCTGGGCCGAAGGAGAGTTCGGGCCAGGCTCGGAGTGGCGCGCGATTCTTTTTGCCTCCCCTCTCATCGTTATCCTCGGTGAGTTCGTGCCGAAAACGATTTACCAAAAATACGCAAATCGTCTCGCGCCGCTGGTTGCGTATCCCGTTACTTTTACCTATTTCCTCCTCTATCCGATCACGAAGGTAATCTCGATTTATACCGGCGCCCTCTCGCGACTCCTCCGTCCACTCGAAGAAATTCTGACGGGAAAGACCCAATCGGGTCGCGACGAAGTTCTTACGGTCCTCGCCTACGGAAAACGAGAAAGCGAACTCGGCGTAAACGAGAAGCGGATGATTCGTCGAATTTTCGACTTCAAGGGAACCGAAGCGAAGCACATCCTTATCCCGCTTATTAAAGTCGAAGCCATCGAAGAGCATTCGACGATCCGGGAATCGCTCGAACGTTTCAAAAGCCACCGCCACTCGCGGATGCCGGTTTACTCGGGCCGGATCGACAACATCGTCGGTATTCTCGAAGTCGCAGACCTCTTTCATGCGCCGGACCCGAACCAGACTGTCCGCAACTTCATCACGAACGCGACCTACGTCGCCGAAACCCACCACCTCGACGATCTGCTTAAAATCATGCGTCGTGATGAATCCGAGATGGTGGTCATCGTCGACGAGTACGGCGGGGCGATCGGAATTTTGACTTTCGAAGACATCGTCGAAGAAATCGTCGGCGAAATCGAAGACGAGCACGACGAAGACCAGATCGCGGAGTTCAAAGAACTTGGGGAAAATCGCTATCTCGTTCAAGCCAGGATGGAGATCACGGCCATCAACGAGAAACTGCACCTCGAAATTCCCGAAGGGGATTACGAGACAATCGGCGGCTTCCTTCTGCAGCAATTCGCCAAAATTCCGGAGCCGGGCGATGAACTCCATTTCGATACGTCCGCCGGAACTTTGAAGTTCGTCATCCGAAAAGCCACCGCCCGGCAGATCCAAAGCGTTCTCGTAGAAGTTCTCCAGACGCGCAATTAATCCGTCAGACCAGTGACGCGTACTCAGGGTGAGTAGGCAGGAATCTCCTATTCCCGCTCCGCCTCGGAGTGCTTAGAATAAAGGACAGCTATGGCGAAAACCGTATTGATCGTCGATGACGTCACATTCGTAAGAATAACCCTCACGGAAATTCTCCGCGACGCGGGCTACAACGTAGTCGGCGAAGCGTCCGATGGCCGCGAAGCCATCGAGAAATGGCGCGAACTTCGCCCCGATCTCGTCACGATGGACGTAGTGATGCCAAACCTCGGGGGCATCGATGCCACCCGCGAAATTATCAAGATCGATAAGAACGCCGTCGTCGTGATGATCTCTGCGATGGACCAAATCCATCTCGTGATGGAAGCGATTAACGTCGGCGCAAAAGATTATATCCAAAAGCCATTTCACTCGGAGGACGTGCTGAACGTTCTCTCTCGTGCAATCCGGGGCGATGCGAATCCGGAAGTGCCGAGCTCCCTCGCCCCTCGCGCGGGCTGAACCGAAAGGACACCATGCTGAAGCTGATCGGATGGGTTTTGAAGGCCTCATTTTTCACGGTGGCGGTACTCGTCGCCGCCCACTACGTCACTTGGGATGGAAGGACCGTGAGCGATCAAGTCCGCTCGACTTTGTCCTCCGCCGATAAATCGGCGCCCGTAAAAACGATTCGCCGAAAATCGAAAGCCCTCATTCAAGAGACGAAAGACGCCGCTTCCCACGTCGGAATCGATACGGCGAAGCGTGACAGCAAAGAAGCCATTCCGCCCGAGGATCGCGCGGAACTCCAAGCGGTGATTCACTCTTCAGACGCCGGCTAAGGCTTGAACCTTTAAAATAAGAAAAGGGAAGGCGGAGCGAGTCCGCCTTCCCTAAATTTTTTCGGACGAAGCGCGACCCGATTAATTTCCGGTGTGGGAAATGTCGGTCTTCTTGCCGTCGGCGTTGACCGAAGCGGTTTGCGCAGTCGTTACGTCCTTCGCCCATTTTTCACATTGGGTCATGCCAGCAGTGTCGTGAGTGATGTTGAAAGTATTTTCAAACGCCATCACGGACATCGGGCTCAAGAACGCGGCCAGGGTGCACAAGAAAACAATTCGGGACTTCATCATACTCATACCTCTCACAACACGGTGGGGACTCGTCACATCCACGACGAGTCCATGACTAGTACTAAAGCAACGCGAGTGCCAACTCGGAAAACGCATAACTTTATGTATTAATGAGGTAATTATATAGGTCGATTTCGACCTGTTGCACGGATGACCGACGGGTGTCGAAACATTGGTCAGACACCCGTGTCAGCGAGGCTTCCACGGAGGAGCAGCGACACGGTCCGGGGGTCGTCCGCATCGGTCACGATATAGAAGACATTCCCGTCCGCCGGATCGAATGCCAGGCCCTCTGGCTTCGCTGGAGAGTCGATCGGATAGACCTCCTTCACCCGCTCCAAGCTCGCATCGAGGCGGCCTAGGATGGCACCGGAATAGGCTCCGTCGAGGTAGGCGTCGTCCGTCGCTTCGGCGGAGGCGAGAAACCAAACGCCGCCTTCCGGGTCGACTGCAGCGTCCCCGAAAGTCAGGCGCACACGCCCAAGCGAACCGAGTTGGATCGAGGTAATTTTGCGCAAGCAGCGCTCCCCGATTCGTCCCTTTTTCGCGTCTTCCACGAACTCGAGTCGGTCGAGTCGAATAATCGCATTTTCCGATCCGGCCGAATTTCCGCGATGAAAAAAGTAAACCGAATGCCCAAGCTCGATTGCGCCTTCGATATTCAGCTCGACGATCGACCTTCGAAGACGGGCATAAAGATCGGTGAAATCAAGATCGTGGTTCTTTTCTTCGCCGAGCCAAGATCCCCGGAATCGATTTTTTTTCGACCCCGACGGTACGGCGACGAGCTTCCGTATTCCCGATTCCCCGGTGAGTTCAAAAAGAGATTCAAGATCAGGCTTTTTTCGCTTTCGCTCGGTCGGTTCTTCGGGGAGCTCCCCCGGAAAAATTTCGCGAAGCGTACCGGGCTTCTCAGAGTGCACCGGGAAACTACCGAGGGTGAGCGAGTCGTCCGCGACCACGAGGGCCGCTTCACCTCGGAGAACCAGGCCGCTCGCAGAACAGAAAAAATCCGGTTCCCCACCTTTTCGGGGGAGCTGGAGTTCACGCACGCGCTCGAGCTTGATCATCCGCTTACTCACTCTGGCCGACGACCGAGATGGCAAGCTTACCCGCCCGAAGTAGAAGTCTTAGAATCCGGGGTAGCCGAAATAGCCGGGTCAGGCTGTTCTTCATCCGGCTTCAAGCCCTGCTTAGTGAATTCGTAGGTACACGGCACTTTCGCTTGGACGCCCTTATCTGTCGATGGACTGGTCGGCGAATCTTCCGAATATGCGACGATCGGCAGACCGAACGCCAGGAGTGAAACCGCAAGAAGGAGTCTGAGATTCTTTCCGAATTTCGGAGCCATACTTTAATCCCTTCGAGCCTAAAAAGAGAGCGTGACGCCGGCCGGCCGAATAATTTCGAGTAAGTTTTGGAATGCCGAGGTGACCGCCAACGCGATCTTACGTCCACCCGTCGAGTCGACCTTCTTCACTTCTCCACTATTCGTGTAAGTCACGCTGATCGAGCCCATTTTCGGATCGGTAATTTCGATCGGTTTCGAGTTCTCGTTGTATTTAAAGTTAATCTGCTTTTTCCCTTGGTCCATCATCGTCTTGATGCGCCCGAGGTTATCGTAGAAGAGATGAACTTCTGCCCGCGCGGAGTTTTTCGCAAGGAGCAGATTCCCGCGGCGATCGTACTGGAACGTGGACCAATCGACGCGCTTCTTATTTGCTTTCTGATACTTCACGACCCGGTTCACTTTACCAACTTTTACGTCGTAAGCGAGTTCCGTGACTTCGTTCGGAGTTGTCTTCTTGGTTACGCGACCCTTCGTATCATAGGCGAAAGTCGTTTCATCCGAACCGCGTTTAATGAAGATCGGAAGACCGCAACACTCGTTATAAACGGTCTCCGTACGGAGACCGTCGAGCGTGCTCATCATCTTATACGTCCACTCTTCGCCGTTCGCCTTCGTGCGGAAAACGTATTCATAGGAACTGGCCGAAATCGACCGTCCTTCGGTGCTCTTTAGATTCACGCCGACTTTGAGACTATTCTTCTCACCGGCGACTTTATCGTAGGTGTATTCCGTGATCGAACCGTCGCGGTCTTTCACGGTCTTCACGTTCTCGAAC
>JBBQMV010000028.1:0-14884 GCA_038329315.1 Bdellovibrionia bacterium
AGAAATCGCCGCGAACGTCGTCGAAGCCCTACGGACCGTTGCCGAGCCGGACGGAACTGGGAAAAAGGCTGCGCTTGAAGGATACGTCGTCGCCGGAAAAACCGGGACGGCCCAGACGGTGGACCCGCGTACGAAGCGCTATTCGAATAGCCGATACATTTCTTCGTTCGTCGGATTTCCGGTCGGCGTCGAGCCGAAAATCGTGATTCTCACGTTGCTCGATGATCCTCGTGGAATTTATTACGCCGCCGAAACCGCCGCGCCGCTTTTTCATGATGTCCTAAACGCCGTCGTCACTCGGTTCGGAATTCCGATGAACATGCCACTCGCGCCGGTGTCGACGAAATTAAAGTCGCTCGCGGTGAAGACAACGACCCTTACGATTAGCCAATCCCATCCGGCACCGCCAAGTAAGCTCGAACTTCAAGGTACCGCTCCAGATGGGCGTCTTGTTTTCAAAATGCCCGAGTTGAAGGGTATGACAATTCGCGAAGCAATCTCTACCCTCCAAGGATATCCTTTCCAGCTCGATGTCGGCGGAGCGGGTTGGCTCAAAACCCAATCTCCGGAAGCGGGCGCGAAAGTCAGCGAATCCGATCGAATCCGACTTCGCTTCGACTCCGAAAACGAATAAGCTCGGAGACGATGAACCTCGCTTCGCTCCTCGAAATCCTCCGCGAAGAATTTCCACAGCTGCCCATCTTGTCGGGTGGGGAAGTTTCTGCAATCACTTCGAACTCTGAAGACGTTCGCCAAGATTCGGTATTCGTCGCCATTCCGGGGATCAAGGTCGATGGTCACTCCTTTCTCGCGAAGGCCAAAGCTGCTGGCGCGCGCCTCATGATCGGCGAGCGCGATGGCGCAGAGTTCGGATTGAATACGGACGAGTACCTCCGCGTGCCGGATGCCCGTCTCGCGCTGGGTCTCCTCGCTTCCCAGTTCGAAGGGAATCCATCACGCGAAATGCAGATTATCGGGATTACCGGAACGAGCGGAAAAACGACGACGAGTTACCTCATCGAAGCCATTCTTCGTTCGGCAGGGATGAAAGTCGGCTTAATCGGTACGGTATCCTACCGAATCGACGGACACGAAATTCCTTCGACCCACACGACGCCGGGTCCGATCGAACTTCACCAGCTCCTACGGGAAATGCGAAAAGCGGGTTGTAATGCAGTCGTGATGGAAGTCAGCTCGCACGCACTGAAACAACATCGCTGTGCCGGGGTATCTTTCGACGGCGCCGTTTTCACGAACCTTACCCCCGAACACCTCGATTACCACCCTGACCTAGAAGACTATTACATCTCGAAGCGAATTCTCTTCCGCGAACAGACCATTCGTTCACATCGCTGGGGAAAGACGACAGAACTCGCCGTCCACAGTGGAAATAAAGAAGGCATTCGGCTCATCAAAGAAATACCGAGCGCGCGCCATTTTTCCGTGTCGCCATCGGCGGAAATCGATGCCCAGGGAATCCGCGGGGCGTTTTCGGGAATCGAAATTAAGTCTCCGCTCATCGGGCAGTTTAATGCCGAAAATATCGCTGCCGCCGTCGCGATTACGAAAGCGGTTGGCATTTCAGAAGGTGCGATCGAGATTGGTGTGCAAAGTCTCGCACGGGTACCGGGTAGACTCGAACAAATCACCGATAACCGCGGTGGTAGAATTATCCTCGTCGATTACGCACACAAGCCGGACGCCCTCGAGAAGGTTCTGAATGTTCTTCGTCCGATGCGTCCAAATGGGGGAAAACTCATTACTGTCGTCGGATGTGGTGGGGACCGCGATCGCACGAAACGCCCCGTGATGGGGGAGATTGCGTGCCGTCTTTCCGACACCGTCATTTTTACTTCGGACAATCCGCGCACTGAAAATCCAATGACGATTCTCGATGAAATCGAAGCGGGCTGCACGGCTTTTAAAAACTTTCGGCGCGAGAGCGATCGCGCGAAAGCGATTAAAAATGCTATTTATATAGCTAAATATGGCGATATTATTTTAATCGCGGGAAAAGGGCACGAGGACTATCAAATCATTGGCGCCGAAAAAATCCATTTCGATGACTGTGAAATAGCGGCCACCGCTCTTATTAAGTAAATAGCTTAAGTATAATTATCTTTACGTGATTGAGATAATCCTTAAGCTCATTTGATGTACTTAAAACTCATCAAATTAGATTCGTCATTTTTTCGGCTCTTTTCGGCTTTATTTCTTCTCTCTCTTTCGGCGTGTGGTGGATCGACATCAGCCTTCTCCAAAACATCGGGTTCACAAATTGAACCCCCGGGGAATTTCACAGGTGAACGTCCCCAAATCATTGCGGGCTGGCTCGACGAATATTCACGCGCGATCGAAGAAAATATCGCTAAAAACTATCCCGACCTGCTTTCACTCGAGGGTTCACGCATGAGTACGGTTTGCCCGGATTGGGCTAGTTTGAGTGGCAGCGAGCGCGAAATTTTTTGGTCCTCACTCCTCTGGTCGATTGCCGCTCCCGAATCTGGGCGGAATCGCACGTCGATCTACCGGGAGACGACGATGTCGATCGACTCCATCACCGGCCAACAAATTCGGTCCGAGGGCCTTCTCCAACTCTCCTACGTAGACGTCGTTAGCTATGCGTATACTGGCCACGACATTTCGTGGACCGCCGATCGAGTCATGGCTCTGACGGACTACGCAAATGGACTGACTCATGGAAATCCGGCGCGGACGATTCTCAATGCTTACTCTAACCTTAATCTCGGCTTGTGGATTATGCACAAACGCCTCGCCGCGAACGGCGCGACTGAACTTCTCGAAACGGCCCTCGGTCACTACTGGTCTACGATGCGAGTTACGGGCTCAGGTTTTTCCACAGTTCTAAAAAATTTGAAAATCGCGATGCCGACCTGTTTCCGCTAAAATTCAGGTCGGAGAGCTGGATTGCGCAGATCTTTAGACTCGCCGCGCCCGAAGTCCGAGATATCAGTTAACCGTCTGGAACTAATCAGTTTTTATTAATTCTCTTCCACCCTCCGGCGAAAATGATGTATCGCAGGGGAGAATGCTCTATCTCCTGCTCTATCCACTACGCACCGAGTTCTCTTTTCTGAACGTTTTCAAGTACATCACCTTCCGCACTTTCGGCGCGGCGATGACCAGCGTGCTCTTCTGTATGCTACTCGGTCCTTGGTTCATCTCTTATATGCAAAAAAAGCAGATGAAACAGGTCGTGCGCGACGACGGGCCCGCTTCGCACCTTTCGAAGAAGGGCACTCCGACGATGGGGGGCGCGCTGATTCTCGCGGGCGTTACGATCCCGACTCTGCTCTGGGCAGACCTTTCGAATCAAAACGTTTGGATCGCGCTTGGCCTCACGCTTTCGTACGGGCTCATCGGATTCATCGACGACTACAAGAAGGTGATTCAAAAAAATCCGAAGGGCCTCGCCGGTCGTTATAAACTTCTCGGCCAAGTTTTTTTCGCCGGTATCGCTGCCTATTTTATTTTCAAGGACGCGGCCGTCACGAACGAACTTCGCTTCCCGTTTTTCAAAGACTTCGCGATCGACCTCGGCGTTTTCTTCATCCCATTCTCGATCATCGTCATCGTCGGCTCTTCGAACGCTGTAAACCTTACCGATGGCCTCGATGGTCTCGCCGTCGGCCCGACGATCACGACTTCGGTTACTTTTCTGATCCTCGCTTACTGCGCGGGTCACGCGGGAATTGCCCAGTACCTTTCGATTCCACACGTACCGGGTTCGGGTGAACTTTCGATCTTCCTCGCGACCGTCGCCGCGAGCTGCCTCGGAATTCTTTGGTATAATACCTATCCAGCCCAGGTTTTTATGGGTGACGTCGGTGCACTCGCGCTCGGTGGTGCACTTGGTGTCGTCGCGGTCATTACGAAGAACGAAATCCTACTCGCCCTCTGCGGCCTCATCTTCGTCGTCGAAGCCCTTTCCGTCATGATTCAAGTGATCAGTTTCAAAACAACCGGCAAGCGCGTTTTTAAAATGGCGCCGATTCACCACCATTTCGAGCTCAAAGGATGGCCGGAACCTAAAGTCGTAGTACGATTTTGGATTCTCTCCGTCCTGCTCGCGATCGCTACACTCTCCACGTTAAAGCTCCGTTAAGTATTTCGTTAAAAAGGGAATGATATGAGTAAGTACAAAGGTAAAAAAGTTCTGGTCGTCGGCTTCGGTGTTTCGGGCGTTTCCGTCGCGAAATATATGGCAAAGCAAGGCGCGAAGGTCACCGTCACGGATACGAAGCAAAAATCCGAACTGACGGAGTCTGTGAACGCGACCGCCGACCTGAAAATCGAGTATGAACTCGGCAAGCACAACGACCTCTCATTCGGGACGACCGAACTCGTCGTCATGAGCCCGGGCGTCCCGCTCAATATCAAACCCCTCGAAGCCACTCGCGCCGCGAACATCACGATTACGAACGAAATCGACCTCGCCGCCGCTGCCCTGAAGGAACCACTCATCGCGGTTACCGGCACGAACGGCAAGACCACGACCGTTACGCTCATTGGCGAAATGTATAAAGCCGACAACCGCCCGGCCTTCGTCGGTGGAAACATCGGAAAACCCCTTCTCGACTACCTAACCGAAGGCCTACGCGCCGACGTCGTCGTCGCCGAGCTCTCGAGCTTCCAACTCGAACTGACCCAAAAAGTCGTTCCTGCAGTTGCCGTCATCACAAACGTCGAACCCGATCACCTCGATCGTTATCCGTCTTACGAAGCTTACATCGCGGCGAAGAAGCGCCTGCTCCAAGCTTGTGATAAAAATTCCTACGTTGTTTTGAACTACGACAATCCCGTTACCCAAGGTTTCGGACATGAGTGCGTCGGACGTTTAATGTGGATCACGAAGAAAAACCCGATCACGATCGGCGGCGAGTTCGCCGAAAACTTCAATGGCTGCTACTATGTCGCGGCCGAGAAGAAAATCTATGCCAAGATTTTCGGAAAAGAAGAAGTCTACGACGTCTCGAAGATTAAGGTCTACGGCGAGCACAACAAGGAAAACTTCATGGCTGCGATCTGCGCGGCCCGCGCCATGGGCGTCAATCCTACGGCGATCCAAAAGACGATCGACGACTTTCGCGGGATCGAACACCGGCTCGAATTCGTTCGGAAGAAGGACGGCGTGTTCTTCTTTAACGATTCGAAGGCCACGAATCCCCAAAGCATGCTGAAAGCCATCGGCGCCTTCCCGGCGAACCCGATCATCCTGATCGCTGGTGGTAAGGATAAGAACTTCGACTTCACGCCACTCGCGGATGTTGTTCGGCAACGCTGTAAGCTCCTCATCCTCATGGGGGAAGCGAAGGAAAAGATGAACCGCGCCATCGGGGATTTCGCCGAGACTTATCTCGTCGGAACCTTCGAAGAAGCGGTGCTCCTTGCCTTCCAAAAGTCTCGGAACGGGGATATCATTCTCTTAAGTCCGGGCTGTTCTTCCTTCGATATGTTCCGCAATTACGAGGAGAGAGGCGATTACTTCAAAAAGCTGGTCCATCAACTCTGATTCGGTCGCAGGATCCTTCTCGGGTAAGGTGACCGGAAAAGTCGCCGAGACTTTTTCGGATGCCGGAGATCTTACGGATGACTTCCGGCTCCAGCTGAAAAGTGTCGATCTCGTTTTGTTAGGTGTCGTCTGCGCCATGGTGATCTTCGGACTCATCATGGTCTACTCGTCGTCGTTCATTTACGCCCAAGAGCGTACCGGGGACGGCTTCGCCTTCATCAAGAAGCAACTCATTTTCGCGACCCTGGGTTTTGCCGCGATGTACGCCTCGGCTCGGGTTCCGTATCGTAAATGGGCAGACTGGGCATACCCGGTCGCCGGCATTTCGATCGCCATGCTCACGATCGTACTCATTCCCGGAGTCGGAACGCGCGTCCTCGGCGCTCAGCGCTGGCTTAAACTCGGACCGATCTCGGTTCAGCCTGCCGAAATCGCGAAATTTGCGATGATCCTTTTCGTCGCGTACCAACTTGAGAAGAAGAGCGCACGAATTCGGCACTTCGTTCCGGGTGTTCTCGCGAACTTCATCATGCCGCTTCCGGCGATGCTCCTTCTTCTTCTCCAGCCTGATTTCGGTTCGACTGTCATGATCACTGGCGTGATCTTCATCATGATGTTTCTCGCCGGCGTACCGAAACGTTTTCTAGGCGGAATCGCGGGCCTTGGAGGCTTTACGGCGGCGGCCCTCATTCTCGGTTCGAGTTACCGGCGCGCTCGCCTCATGACCTTCCTCGATCCTTGGCAAGATCCACTTGGAAAGGGATTCCAAGTCCTCCAATCGATGCTCGGCGTTCACAACGGCTCGATTTTCGGCGTGGGCCTCGGAAATGGAAAAGAGAAGCTCTTCTACCTTCCGGAAGCCCATAACGACTTCATCTTCGCCGTGATTGGTGAAGAACTCGGATTTATCGGCATTATCGCGGTCATCCTCGCGTTCTGCTTCTTTATCTACCGTGGACTAAAGATCGCTTCGGACTGCTGGGAAAATCGGCACGACCGCTTCGGCGCGCTCGCCGCGACGGGGATCACGCTCGCGCTCGGCCTTCAAGGATTTGTGAATATGGGCGTCGTCCTCGGACTACTCCCGACGAAGGGGCTCACGTTACCTTTCATCTCTTACGGCGGATCGGCCCTCGTCGTTGACCTCTTTGCGATCGGCATCCTGCTGAACATTTCTAAAGGAACGTCGAGAAGTCAGGCATGATCGTGGCAGAAAAACGAAGCCTCGTCGTCACGGGCGGCGGAACCGGTGGCCACATTTTTGCGGGCGTGGCGATCGCGGACGAATGGAAGAGGCTCTATCCGGACGCTCGCGTCGTCTTCGTTGGCGCAGTCGGGGGAATTGAAGAAACACTCGTTCCGAAATCCGGTTACCCGCTCGAACTCGTACATCTCGGTTCACTCAAGGGCGTTTCTTTTGGAAAACGCTTGAAGACCCTTTTCCAAGTACCGTTCGCCCTTCTCACAGCAGCCCGCATTCTTATCCGTGAAAAGCCGAACGCAGTTATCGGCGTCGGTGGTTACGCTTCCGGTCCGGTGGTTCTGATCGCACGGCTAATCGGGTGGTCCTGGGGAGTTAGAACAGCGATTCTCGAACAAAACGCGGTCCCGGGTTTTACCAACCGAATTCTCGCACGGTTTTCTCACTCTGTTTTTTGTGCCTTTCCCGGAATCGAAGCTCAATTTCAGCGGGCCAAAACGAGCGTAACGGGAAATCCGGTTCGAAACACGATGATCCCGTACTCTTCGGCCGTGCGGGAGCCTTTCACCGTATTTATTTTCGGCGGAAGTCAGGGCGCCGTCGGAATCAATACCCTAATCCTCGATTCTTTCGAATTCCTTCAGGATATTCTCCCGAAGCTTCGTTTCATTCATCAGACGGGTGTCCGCGATTACGACCGCGTAGCGGCTGGTTACGCGAAGGCCGGTATCCCGGCACGCGTGGAAAAGTTTATCTACGATATGCCGGAGTGTTACCGAGCTGCTTCACTCGTGGTTTGTCGGGCGGGATCCTCTACACTCGCGGAACTCGCAGCCGTGCGGCGAGCCGCCATTCTCGTTCCTTTCCCGTTCGCGGCCGATAATCACCAAGAGAAGAATGCGCAGCTCTTCGTCGAGCGTGGAGCTGCAGAGCTGATGCTCCAAGGAAAATCGACGGGTAAAGATCTCGCCGCGAAGATTCGCTCCTATTACACCAATCCGAGTAAGATCGTCGCCGTAGAAGCCGCCATCACAAAATTTCACACCGGGAACGCGCCGGGAAAAATCGTTTCTCTTTTAAGCACTCCGCACATTCCTGGAGTTTCACCGTGACCGGTTCCAAACCGAAGTACGGCGAACGCCTTCACCTTCACTTCATCGCCATTGGCGGGATCGGGATGTCAGGCATTGCGGAAGTTTTCTTCAATCAGGGTTATTCCGTCAGTGGTTCCGATATTTCGGAAAGCGATATGACGAAGCACCTGCAGGAAATCGGCGTTAATGTAAAGATCGGCCATTCAGCGGAAAACGTTGCCGGAGCAAATGTCGTCGTCTATTCATCCGCGGTCCGGAAAGATAATCCAGAATTCCTCGAAGCGAAACGTCGCGGGATTCCCGTGATCCCACGTGCCGAGGCCCTCGGTGAACTCATGCGCGGAAAAATCGGAATTTCGCTCGCCGGTACCCACGGGAAGACGACGACGACGACGATGGTGGCGACGTTACTTGCCGGAGCCGGGCTCGACCCGACGATTGTCGTAGGCGGAAAAGTCGACGCCTTCGGTGGAAATGCGCGCCTAGGACAAGGGGACTACGTCGTCGCCGAAGCTGATGAGAGCGACGGGTCCTTTCTTTTCCTTCCCTCAGTTTACGCAGCAATTACGAACATCGATTCTGACCACCTCGATCATTACGGCGGTCTTGATAAGATCGATGATGCATTCGTGGCCTTCGTCGCCCGGATTCCCTTCTTCGGCAAGGTCCTCGTTTGCGGCGACGACGCCGGTGTACGGAGAAATCTCCCGCGATTCACCAAGCCTTACCAAACCTATGGGCTCGATTCGACGAACCAGCTTCGTGCGACCGATATCGTCGTATCTGACCGCGGCTCCGAATTTACTGTTCTTGATCATGAACTCGGGTCCCTTGGGCGGGTCGAACTCGGCACTCATGGCCAGCACAACATTCGAAATGCACTCGCGGCGATCGGCATTGCTACTACAATCGGAATTCCCTTCGACCAGATCCAAGAAGCCCTGAAAAAATACCACGGTGTTCGCCGTCGTTTCGATCTTCGCTATGAGGACGCGGCACGGGGAGTTCGTATTCTCGACGATTATGGACATCACCCTACGGAAATTCGCGCCACTCTCGAGGCCGCTCGCGCGCTCCTTACGCGGAGTACACGGAAGGGCCGTCTACTCTTAGCTTTTCAGCCACACCGCTACACCCGTACGCAGCATTCCGCGGCTGAATTTGCAGAATGTTTTGGAGACTCCGATCATCTTTACCTCACCGAGATTTACGCCGCCGGCGAAGATCCGATTCCGGGAATCGATAGCCAATTCCTCGCCTCCAAAGTCGAATCGGCCAAATCGCGGCCTAGCAGCGTCTCGTTCGAAAAAAGTCTCGAAGACTGTGCTCGGCGAATCGCTGCCGACCTTCGGGACGGCGACCTCATTCTTTGTATGGGCGCGGGATCGGTGACAAAACTACCCGATTTAATCGTCGCGGAAATCGGGAAATAGCCGAGATGAGTTGGGTCGATGCACTCCGAAAAATAAACCCTTTCTTCGGAGAAATCCTTTTCACCGAACCCCTTTCGAAACATACGTTCTTTAAAATTGGTGGTCCGGCAAGCGCCTTGGTTATTCCGAAATCGACCGAAGATCTCGTTTCTTTGGGGCGATTGATTAGTGTCGAAAAAATTCCATTCTATTTTCTTGGACTCGGCTCTAATCTTCTTGTTCGCGACGACGCGATTGATGCTCTCTTTATTAAGACGACGAAGCTTCCTACGACCATCCTCGAAGAGGCCGGAGGAATTCGACTTGGGGGCGGCGTTGCGGTCGCATCTTTCCTTCGAAAAGCGACGGAGGCCGGGTGGGACGGATTCCAGGCGATTAGCGGAATTCCTGGAACGATCGGAGGCATCATCGCAATGAACGGGGGCACTCATCTCGGAGAAGCGGCTGATCTCATTCTCGAAGTTCGTACGCTCGATCTCGCTCGGCCGGAGGCGCCTATTCGGGTCCGCCCGAAAGACGAACTGAAATTTAGTTATCGAAAAAATCACTTCCTTGGACCTCAAGAAATCGTGATCGATTCGCTGTGGAAGTTTACGAGAGGCGACCCTGCCGACATTCGCATGAAAATGGATTCGCTCTATTGCCGGCGCCGAGAAACCCAGCCGCTCGAATTTCCGTCGTGCGGGAGCGTGTTTAAGAATCCGAAAGAGTCTGGCCTTCGCGCTTGGGAAGTCGTCGAAAAGCTCGGTCTACGGGGCCATCAAATCGGAAAAGCCCAAATCGCCGAAAAGCATCCAAACTGGATTCTCAATCTCGGCGGGGCCCGAGCTACGGACGTCATCGCCCTCATCGAGCTGGTGAAAACTCGAGCGAAAGCCGAACTAGGGGTCACGATGGTCGAAGAAGTTCGAATCATACCGACAATCCTCTGACGGAGGCGGGGCATTACATTCTGACTTACTTAGAAATATTTCATTTCTAAGGTTAAACTTCCCGCCATTGTATCAACCGAATCCGATATCCCACCGATAAGATCCAAGATGGGCGCCCCAGCAGAAAAACTCCATTCCGTCGACCCGAAGGAAGACCTGCTCTTTCTAATCCGGGCATTTATCAAATACAACGCATCGGACATGCATTTACGTGCCAATCGCCCTCCGTTGTATCGGATCACTGGCCGACTTCTCCCCGCTAGCATGCCGAATCTGAGTGCCCAGCAAATCGAACAAATTCTTCACCCCTATATTCCAGAAACGCTTCGCAAACCGCTCGAAATCAAACGCCAAGTCGACTTTTCGTTCGAGATCGAAGAACTCGGTCGTTTTCGATGCAATGTATTCTACGCAACAGGACGCCTTTCATGCGCCATTCGGCGTATTCCTTTTGAAATCCCGCCGATCGACCAACTTCGTGTGCCATCCGTTTTAAAAGATATTGTCGGGAAACCACGCGGACTTCTTCTCGTTACGGGTTCGACCGGCTCCGGCAAGTCGACGACGATGGCTTCGCTCATCCAATACTTGAACGATACGCAGCGCTTGCACATCGTGACGATTGAAGACCCGATCGAGTATGTTTTTAAAGACAATAAATCCGTTGTTACTCAACGCGAGTTAGGAACAGATTTTCCGTCCATGAATGAAGCACTTTCGTCCTGTATGCGCCAAGATCCGGATGTCATCGTGGTCGGGGAAATGCGTGATTACATCACGATCCAAACCGCGATTACTGCGGCGGAAACCGGTCACCTCGTTATTTCGACGCTTCACACGAACGACGCAAAGTCGGCACTCGATCGAATTCTTGACATGTTTCCGAGCGACCACAAAAACCAGATTCGCGTTCAGCTCGCGTCTTCCCTTATCGGAATCGTGGCCCAACAACTTCTCATTCGTGCGGACGGAAAAGGGCGAGTTCTTGCCTCAGAAGTACTCGTGAAATCGCCTTCGGTCGAACACGCCATCCGAACCCATCAGTTCGATATGATTCCCGACCTCATGGCCAAGAGCGAGCTCTATTATAAGATGCACACGATGAATATGGACCTCGAACGCTTAATCCGCGAAGAGATCATTACGATCGAGGAAGGTGTTTCGGCCTCCTCGAATCCGGATGACTTGAAGCTCCGTCTGGCCGGAATCGATCGGAAAGAGGGCTACGAGTACGCGGGCTCTGATGACTCAGATAAAAAGGAAAGCGTCATCGAATTCGGGAACGACAAAAAGATTATTAAGTAGCCACGGCGATGCCCAAGACCTACCCGAAGTGGTTGCTCTTCGTGAAGAATCGTCGATAATAAAGAGGCATGCGCCTCCCTTTGACTGTTCTTAAATCTCTCATCATCTGGATTGCCTTCGCGGCCCTTCCCGGTATCATCGCGATGATTTTTTTTCATCAACGGGTGGCTTACGCGGTCGTCGCGGCAGTCGGGGTTTTTCTTCTTCTTTCTGCGATGGTTGCCGAACGGTTTTTGAAAAGAACACTTCACCCGTCGAAAATTAAAATCGGCGCGTACGACGTTTGGGCGATCGAAGATCCTTCGAGTCACGCCTTCGCAACACAAGGTCTTCTTTCGACTGAGCCTTCACTCTGGATTACACGTGGTGCACTTTCACTTCTTACTCCGGACGAAATCGTAAGCCTAATGGAAGGAATGGGCACCGCCGCTCGCCAAGGCGGACTCCGTTTCGAAACCGCCCTCACGGCATGCCTCATTCGTATGACCGGAAAAATTCCTTCCGGGTTTCGGGAAATTCTTTTCTTTCGCCAAAAGAGAGCTAAGAACCTTTTAATTCGTGAATCCGCACGCGGGGTTTTTTGGGTTTCGTTGATCCTCGGATTAGAGTGGTTTTATTTCTCACGCCGAACGGGACGCCCTCAAATCGCCGAAGAGGTCCTCCGAAAGCTTGAAGCGGAGTCTCGCCGCTGCGTTCCGCGATTACCTGCCGCGCTTTCGAGTCATTCCGCTGTCTCTCCATGGCCGGATGCATTTCTTACTCTGGGTCGCTCTTGTCTCCTTCCAGAGAGAGCGGTAAATCTAAGAGTATGACTTCCGCGACTTCAAATACGCCTAAAATTGATTTAACAACATTCTTTCTCTCGATTGCTTCGGCCGCTTACATGGGTTTGGAAAATGAACCTAATCTCGAGCTCGCCAAGCAAAACATCGATCTGCTTGAACTTATGCAGATGAAGACGAAGGGGAATCGTTCGGAAGAGGAAGATCATCTCATTGATCAGCTTCTCCTCGAACTTCGCCTCCGTTTCGTCGGCAAAACAAAAGCGCCCAAAAAATAAACCGTTCGTATTTAGGTTCGGAGACCTTATGAAAAAGATTCTTCCGCTTTCGGCACTCCTTTTCGTGACGACGATTCCATTCCTCGCGTCCGCTAAAGAGGATCTCAATCCAAATATCTTCGTGGACCTTTCGAAGAAGGTCGTACCTTCAGTCGTAAATATTCAAACCGTTTCTAAGGGACACCGTTCCTTTAGTCGAGGTGCTCCGGATGATCTTTTCCGTAAATATTTTGAGGACTTCTTCCGTAATGGGGGCGGAGGTCGGCATGCCCCTCCGGACGAGGACGACGGAGGCGGAGCCGGAGGAAACGCCCCAGAGAGTATGGCACTCGGTACCGGATTCATCATCGACTCGACGGGATTAATCCTAACGAACAACCATGTCGTGGCGGATGCCGATGAAATCAAAATCATATTCACGGAAGACGCCGAAGAAAAACCAACCGAGGCAAAGGTCGTCGGTCGCGATGCGGACCTCGATCTCGCGCTGATCAAAGTCGAAACGACTCGGAAACTCCTCCCCGCCGTTCTGGGTGATTCGGATGCCCTCCAAGTCGGAGAATATGTCATGGCGGTCGGAAACCCATTTGGCCAAGGCCATTCTGTCACCCATGGGATTATTTCCGCAAAGGGTCGGAAGTCGCCTGATTTTGCACTCGCAAGCTATCTCCAAACGGACGCGCCGATTAACCCCGGAAATTCTGGAGGTCCACTCATTAACCTAAAGGGTGAAGTCATCGGGATCAATAATGCGATCGATGCTCGCGCCCAAGGGATCGGTTTTGCAATTCCGATTAACTTTGCAAAGACCGTTCTTCCTCAACTCAAAGCGAAGGGTTCAGTTTCGCGCGGCTATATCGGAATTCAAGTGAACGATCTTACTCCAGAAATCGCAAATCGAGTCGAAGCTCCGAAAGATATACAGGGGTGTTTCGTCGCTCACGTCTATCCTGGCGACCCAGCAGAAAGGGCCGGAATTCGTCCGTACGATATCATTACCGAATTCGGTACGAAGAAGATCAAATCCGCAAATGATCTGATCCTGGCAGTCACCGCTACTTCGGTCGGCGATTCGACGCCGGTCACCGTGAGCCGTTCCGGGAAGACGAAGGAACTCAAGATTAAGATCGCCCTTCGCCCTAATTCGCGGCCCGAAGATCGTCGGCGTCCGAAAGCTGAAAAGAAAGAAGAACTCGGACGGAAGCTTTCCGGCCTCGAGGTAGAGGATCTGACTCCGGAAACGGCGAAAGAACTCGGAGTGAGCGAGAACACTAAAGGGGTCGTCGTCAGCGATATCCGTTTTGAAGGACCCGCCGATAAGGCAGGGCTCGCGCGCGGAGACATTATCGTCGAAGTCGATCGCAAGGCCGTGAAATCCGAAAACGATTTCTACCGCATTTTGAAGACAAAAAAATCCTATCTCCTTCGCGTTCTACGCGTGGATGAAGCCGGCCAGGAGAACTTCCAGGTCCTCGTCCTCGATCTAAAATAACGCTCCCCCGTCATTGACGTCGTTGATTTCGAACCCATCTTTTTAAGAGAAGGCGGTTTAAAACTCTATGGCCCAAAAGTTCACCGAAACAGCCCAAAACCTCCTCCAGAATGCCCAAAACGAGGCAATGAGGCGTGATCACCAGGAGTTCCTCCCGGAACACATTCTTTTCGCTGCACTTCAGGCGGATTCGGCAATTCCGGAGCTTTTGACTCTGGCTGGCGTTCCAGCGGGGGCTCTCGATCGAAGCGCCGAAAATCTCCTAAAAAAGGTCCCGCGCGTTCAGGGCGGAAATGGGAATCTCTACCCATCAGGACTGACAAGTCGCCTTTTGGTCCAGGCCGAAGACGAAGCGAAAAAGCTCGGCGACACCTACACTGCTCCCGAGCATTTTCTACTCGCGATGTTGTCTTCAAAACTCGAAGGTTCCGAATTTCAAAAAGAGGTCCAGCGAGCAGGGCTCACTCGTAAGGGATTGGAGACCGCGATCGAAAAAACCAGAAAAGGGAAAAAAGTGGATAGTTCAAGCTCTGACGCGCTTACGAGTGCTCTCGAAAAATATTGCCGCGATTTAACTGAACTCGCGCGAAAGCAAAAGCTCGATCCGGTGATCGGCCGAGACGAAGAAATTCGTCGTGTGGTACAGGTCCTTTCGCGCCGGACGAAAAATAACCCCGTTCTCATCGGTGAGCCAGGTGTTGGTAAAACAGCGATCGCGGAAGGCCTTGCTCTCCGAATCGTGAATGGCGACGTTCCCGAGTCCCTCAAAGAAAAACGCTTACTCACACTCGATCTCGGGGCACTCATCGCCGGCGCGAAATTCCGCGGGGAATT
>JBBQMV010000029.1:0-14493 GCA_038329315.1 Bdellovibrionia bacterium
GAATGCGAGTGGCAAGAGGAGGAATGTAGAAAATCCTTCTCCTAAACCAAGAAGCGCGCTCCATCCACTCGAAGACGTCATCGCGACGAATTCTTCTCCGCCATTCATCGGTCAACCTCCGAAATCGAAAGGTCAAGGCTCGCCAAGATTACCGGGATGTCTTGGATTGTAACCCCGCGGAGGAGTTCGGGGACTGCTTCGATATTTGCGAGACTCGGAGTACGCCACTGAACACGGGTCGGATGAAATCCTCCATCCGAAACGACATGCACGGCAAGGAGGCCACGCGAGGATTCTACACGTGCATACGCTTCTCCGGCCGGAACCGTGAAGTCGGGCATCATTCGGAACGCGAGAAAATCTCCCGGCGGTACGGCGTCTACCGCGTGGGTCAAAACCAAAAGACTCTCCCTAATTTCTTCAAGGCGAACCATTACGCGATCGAACCCATCGCCAATCGTTCCCCGAGCGCCCGTGCCAATCGGAACCCGAAAATCAAATTGCTCATAGCTGCTATAGGGTTCTACTTTGCGCATATCGAAACGAACGCCGCTCGCGCGTGCATTCGGTCCAGTGACACCCTTCATTTGGATAACTTCCGGTGAAAGCACTCCCTGCCAAGCCAAGCGATCGACAAACGCGCGGTTCTCAATCATGAGCGCGTGATATTCACGCAGACGAATTTCGATCAACCGAGTAGTCTCGTGAATTCGCTCGATAAATCCTTCGGTGATGTCCGCGGCGACTCCGCCCAGACGAAAAAAACCAAAATTAAACCGTCGACCGGTCATGAGTTCCAAAAGATCAAGGACGAGTTCGCGCTCGCGCAATATATAATGAGATACAGTTTCGAATCCGCTCACGATCGAAAGACGCGCGAGAAAACCAAGATGGGATCCAATTCGATCGAGTTCGGCGAGAATCAGACGAATCGTTTGGGCGCGGCGAGGAACCTGAATATTACAAATTTCTTCAACCGCGATCGCGAACACCAGTTCGGCAGCGAGGGAGGCTTCAGAGTCTACTCGGTCGACCGGAACGATCGAAGTAAACCAATTTCTTTTTTCCGCACTCTTCTCGAGGCCTTTATGAAGATAACCCGTTTCGAGACGCGCTCGACGAATGAGATCTCCTTCCGCTTCCATATCAATCCGAAAAATTCCTGGAAGGGCTGGGTCACTCGGACCCCAGCTGAGCTTCGAAACGGAAGTGTGGAGTTTTTCTTGCGTGTAAATCACGGTTCGAAACTCTCCTGCCACTCATAGCTCTTACGCAGAGGAAACCCATCAAACTCGCCGAAAACTTTACGCACTCCACCGGTTCCTCGCGAACCTGTGAATTCGATGCCAAAAAGTGGAGCAAGTTCCGTCTCGAACGCTTCTGCGTGCGGCCAAATACCAATCATCGAAGGAGCGTTTACACGCTCATAGGCGCCCGGCACGGTTACACTCGAGCGAAGCACGAGCTGAAGGTTATGGGGGTGCGAGCGAATAAAATAACTTAGAACGAGTTTCCCTTTGCTCTCAAAAATCGTAAACGCCTCGAGGAGGTCCATTCGGAAGTGTTCTTCCATTCGGAGCCACACTGCGATTTCGAGAAGTTTCACAAACTCCGCTTCCACAACAAATTTTTCGGATCGCCCAAAGTTCCGTATTTGCGTGGCGGATCCGAAAACCGCTTCGAGTCGATTAAGCTGGGTTCGCACGGATCTTCTCCTGAAGGCGAATCAAGCCGTTCATAATCGCTTCGGGCCGCGGGGGACAGCCGGGGACGTAAACATCTACAGGGATTACTTTATCGAGTGGCCTCGCGCCGACGTACGATACGTTCGTATCGAACGCTCCGCCCGAGTTCGCACATGCGCCGACTGCCATGACATATTTCGGCGATGGCATCCGTTCGTAAACTTCGCGAATTACTTCTGCCATTCGCTCGGTCACCGCCGTACTCACGATTAGAAGATCGGCCTGTTCTGGGTGGGCTTGTGGCAAACATCCGAACCGTTCGAGATCGTACCGGCAGCCTTGAAGCGAAAACATTTCATTCGCGCAGCAACCGCCCGCGACCGTGTAGTACCAAATCGAAGAGGACTGGGCCCACTTCACGAGGTCATTCACCTTCGTCGAAAGGTACGTGCTCACTCGGACCTCCCGCTGGTGGTCTCTTCTTCGCGGGCGCGCGGGGTATTCCAAGAGAGGTCACCTTTTCGAAGGCAGTAAAAAAGGGCGATCACCATCGGAACGAAAATGGCGACGAGGAGTAAACTCGAAAGGTCTCCGTCCTCGCCTCGAACTGAAAAAAGAAGGGGAACCCCGAGGAGCGCAATCCCCAAAAATCCGAGAAAAAGAAGCGCTGCAAGATGAAAGCGAACAGAAATCGGCGCCGCGGTTGGATTTGACACAGCGAGCTCTGGTGTCGTGGTCGCGATCTGTTTGGTAGATGCTCCGATCAGGCGCCAGACTTGCGGCAGTCCGAAGGGAATAATCCACCCCAAAAAGGCGGTCAGAATCACTAAAATATAGCTGGGCCAGCGGGTGGGCATCATGATTCTAAGTTTTTGATTCTTTTCCGGATTCGCTCTTATTCGGTCCCGTTGAAAAACCGTACTGAAGCAGCCATATAGAGTCAACGTGATAGCCTCGAGTTCCATTCTTTCAATCCTTCGATCCAGCCGAGAACTCGACGAGTCGGTTCGAGTTACTGGACTATCGCGCGGTGCACGAGCACTCCTTCTGGCGAAGTGGGGACTCGAACGGGAGGGTGGGCCACTTCTCGTCATTTGCCCGACGAACGAACTCGCGACTGAACTCGCCGAGGAAATCGAAACGCTTTCCGAAACCGTGCTTGGCCGAACGATCCGGGCGACGGCATTCGCGGGTTGGGATCACTCGCCTGTTTCATCCATCGCGCCCTCTATTGGCGCGCGTCTTTCTCGGATCGCACTCCTCACACGCCTTGCAAAAGGCGACGGTGCCCCTGATGTAGTGCTGGCTTCGCTACCCGCGGCACTTCACCGAACACTCCCACTCGCTGTTCTCGAGGCGCGCTCGTTCGTTCTTCGTACCGGCGAAAGTATTAGTAACCGGGACACCCTCGCTCGAAATCTCACCGAATCGGGTTACCTCCGAGTCGACCCCGTGGAAGACCGTGGAAGCTTCGCGGTTCGCGGCGACCTCATTGACGTTTTTCCTCCGGAGTCCGCGCGTCCATTTCGAATCGAACTCTGGGGAGATGAGATCGAAGCAATCAAAGAATTTGATCCGAAAACTCAACGAACCCTCTCCGAACATTCGCTCGCGATGATTAGTTTTGGTCCTGCCCGTGAAGTTCTCATCAACACCGATACGACCCCACTCGTTCGCGAAGCGCTCAAACAGCGCGCTGATGACGAAGGAATTTCTCGGGGGCTTCGTGATCCACTCCTCGAACGCGTACACGCCGGTTCTTACCCAGAATCCTCTGATTTTTGGGCTTCTTTTGCGTATCCCGGTAAAGCGAAAACGCTTTTTGAATTTTTACCGTGGTCCCGTGTCGCCGTCATCGACACACTCGGATCGGAACAGGGATGGGACGCTTGGATTGCTGACCAACGCGAGCGCGAGAAGGAAGCAATTGGTTCCGGAATTATCCTCCCGCGGATCGAAGACGAGTTCGACACTTCGTTAACCTCTCTTGAAAAATTACCGATTCATAAACGCGTTTATCTCGACATCCTGGAGATGGCTGATTTGTCTCCTACCCGGGAACTTCGCGATGTGCCAGATGATCACTCTGCCGATGAGTTCACGGCCGGGGTGGGTAAACCATCGGACGAGCCTAAGCTTCGGCACCGAACGATGGTAAATACAAACGCGGATCTTCACGATGGTCGTCCACCATCGCTCGCGACGCTCGAACCGAAGTTCAAACTCTGGCGTAAACAAGGTTTCCGAACCCTCGTTCTCGCGCCGACGCCGAGTCAAGTCGAGCGACTTCGTTATCTTCTCGAAGAACGAAAAATTCCGGTTTCACTTGGTGCGGATGGAGCTGAACTTGCGGAGCCGCTTCCGGGGGTCATTACCCTTCGTGAGGGCTCAATCTCCGAGGGTTTTCGGTGGCCTGCAGAAGGCCTCGTGGTCATAACCGACTCAGAAATTCTCGGTACGACGTCGCGCCACCAGGCAAAAAAGAAGCGGAAACAGGACGAATCTGCGGCGAAGGAGTGGTCGAACCTTCAGGCCGCGAGTGACCTAGCCGTCGGCGATTCCATCGTCCACATCGATCACGGGATCGGTCGGTACCAAGGAATCACGCGCCTCGATCTGAACGGCGCTTCGAACGACTTTCTTCTCCTCGAGTATGCCGGAAAAGATAAGCTTTACGTTCCGATCTACCGGCTCAATGTCATCCAAAAATACGCCGGTGGAAGTGGTGACGGCGCCCAACTCGACCAGCTCGGTGCTTCACACTTCGCGAAGGCAAAGGAAAAAGCCAAAGACTCTGTTCGAAAGATTGCGATCGACCTCGTAAAACTCTACGCTGAACGCAAAATCCGTCCGGGTCTCCGTTTTTCTCCGCGCGATGCTGAGATGAATCGTTTCGAAGCATCCTTTCCTTACGATGAAACTCCAGACCAACTACGGGCGATCGACGCGACGTTCGACGATATGGAAAGTGGCCGAGTGATGGACCGCCTCGTCTGCGGCGACGTTGGTTACGGAAAAACAGAAGTCGCGATTCGTGCCGCTTTTAAGGCTGTTTACGATGGATATCAAGTTGCTGTCCTCGTTCCGACGACGGTTCTCGCCCACCAACACGAGCAGAGCTTCCGCGCCCGTCTCGCCAAAGATTATCCCGCGATCCGACTCGAATCGGTATCGCGATTTAAATCCGCAAAAGAACAAAAAGAAATCATCCGGGCCCTCGGGACCGGGGGCGTCGACATTATCATCGGAACCCATCGACTCCTCTCAAAGGACGTGAAGTTCAATAAACTCGGACTTGTGGTCATCGACGAGGAACACCGTTTTGGCGTTGAACACAAAGAGCGCCTGAAAACCTATCGCACGAACACCCATGTCCTCACTCTGACGGCGACCCCCATCCCGCGAACGCTCCACATGTCCCTCTCGGGTCTACGGGATATTTCGCTGATTAATACGGCGCCGCTGAATCGACTCCCCATTCGAACCTACGTTTCGAAGTACGACGAAGACATAATCCGGCGAACCGTCGAAACCGAGCTCTCGCGCGGCGGTCAGGTTTTCTTCGTCCATAACCGCGTTTCCTCGATTTACTCCGTCGCCGAGAAAATAAAAGAACTCGTTCCGAGAGCCCAAATCGGCGTCGGACACGGCCAAATGGGTGAGGGTGAACTCGAAAAAGTGATGATGGACTTCTACGAGAAAAAGACGAACGTTCTTGTCGCAACGACTATCATCGAATCCGGAATCGACGTTCCATCTGCGAATACTATTCTGATCGATCGTGCGGACGCCTTCGGACTTGCCCAGCTTTATCAACTCCGAGGCCGCGTCGGGCGTGCCCAAACTCGTGCATACGCTTACCTGTTTATTCCGAACGAGGGCGCAATTTCTGAAGATGCAAAAAAACGCCTCGAAGTAATCCAGAAGTTTGTCGAACTCGGTTCGGGTTTCGCGGTCGCTTCGCATGACCTCGAAATCCGGGGTGGCGGAGATATTCTCGGTGCTCAGCAAAGCGGACACATTAATGCCGTTGGTTTTGACCTCTATACGGAACTCCTTGAAGAGGCGATTCGCGAGCTCGAGGGAAAACCCCTCGAAGCCGAGGATTCCCATCGTGAGCCGGAGATCAAAGTTCCGTTCAGCGCACTCCTCCCGGAAGACTATGTCCAAGATCCCCAGCAACGACTCGGGCTTTACCGCCGACTTTCTAGTTCGACCCAGGAAGAACAAATCGACGAGATCGAGGTCGAGCTTCTGGACCGCTTCGGAAAACTTCCGGAGACCGCGAAGAACCTTCTTTGGCTGATTCGCGTAAAGCGGATGTTAAAAATGTTAAAAATCGACTCACTGACCGTCGGTCCCGAACGGATCGTGCTCGTTCCGGGAACGGGGAGTGCGCTGGACCCGATTCGAGCGATCGCGCTAGTCTCGAGCCACGGCGAAAAATACTCCCTCACGCCAGATTCGAAATTTATCGCACGAGTCAAAATTTTGTCGCTCCAAGACCTCTATCACTCCGTCTCTACTCTTCTACGCGAACTCTCATTCCGCGATTGATGCCCGCCGCGACCACGCTTAAGCTTAAGACAATATGAAGAAAAACTCCCAGAAGTCCGCTTCCTTCGTTTCGATTTTCCTCACCGCGCTGGTTTTAGTACCGGTCGCCTCCTTCGCCGCGACCGAAGTCGCGAAGGTGAATGGAAAGGTGATTACCCTCGAAGAATTTAACAAAAAGTACTCCGCACTTCTTCCTCTCTATCAAAACAAGGTTCCGACGAAGGCTACTGTGCTTGAAGATCTGGTGAAGCGCGAACTCGGTGTTCAAGAAGCGAAGAAGTTGAAACTCGATCAAGATCCAGAAGTGATCGAAGAAATGAATACCGTTCTTTATCAAGCGCTGCTTCGGAAGCAATTGAACAAAGACTTTGAAAAAATTTCGATTACCGATACTGATGCGCGGGCCTGGTACAATAAAAACCCAGAACTTCGTACCTCGCATATCTTCATCCCGCTCGCTCCAGGCGCCTCTCGGGAAGCCGAAGCGGAAGCCATGAGGAAGATTAAAGACATTCAGAACTTGCTGAAAGGGAAGGAATCCTTCGCCGAAATCGCACAAAAACACTCCGAGGGTGTGGCCGCTCCGATGGGCGGCGACATCGACTACCAAAGCAAATCCCAGCTTGACCCGGCTTATTATGAAGCCGCGTTGGCTTTGCGGTCTCCGGGAAAGGTGAGCGGAATTGTTCGCTCCCAGTTTGGTTTTCATATCATCAAACTCACGGCGATTCGTCCGTGGGGTGAGGTCGATCCATCCGCGATTCGCCAAGACGTCTTCAACGAGCGTAAACAAAGTCTTTTCGATAGCTACATGAAGGTTCTTCGCTCGAAGGCCCAGATCACTGTGAAAAACGATCTGGTGAAATAATTAGAACTCTTCTCTGGGCGGGAATTCTTAAGACTACCGCATACGCGGCAGTCTTCGGGGTCTCCGCCCTTTTTTATTCCTGCGATCGCCTCACTCCGCTTCCGACGAATCCGCCGAGCGCTGAAGCTCTCGCACCATCGGCGAACGAACTTTATATCTTTCCTCACGGCCGGCTGAGCATGACCGCGTACGAGGTTCTCCGTTCGAAATATCCCGGCGTCGCACCGAGTGATCTCGCCCAGATTGCGATGGGTGGACAGTGGATGATGACTCGGCTCAAGCCGGGAAAGAGTGCAACCCTTCAAGAAACTACGCAGTGCGTTCGGGCGATCTATCCTCCCTCCGTTTCTCGCGCCGCGGAGACCGCGGCGAGCGATTTTGCGCGGAACCGCCTCGAGTTCGCCTCGCTTGATCTCCTTCGACAATCACTCCATGACACGACGAACACTTGGGTTGTTGATTGGAACCCCTCCATCGCCCGCGAGTACGGAATTTCGATCACCAAACCGTGAGAAACTCCGGTTGAGCGCGGGGGCCCCCTGTGCGAGAACGATTGCATATGTTTTGGATATTATTCGCATTCGCTGGGATCTCGTCCGATGGACACGCCGCAGTAATTGAGCGGCTCGAAGCTGCGGTGAACAACCAGGTAGTGCTGAAGTCCGATCTTGCACGCTTTCGCAATACGATCCCCCTTCGCTCTCAGCTCGACCCCCTTTTTGGCGGAACTCCACTCGCTCTTGAAGGGACGAAGGCAACCGACCAGAGCATCCTCGAGTTCCTGATCGACGAAAAAATTATCGTCCAGCAGTTCCCCATGACGGATGCCGACGTCGAAACCGAAATCAATTCGATTCAAGCGAACAATCACATCACTCGGGATCAGCTCAAGCAGGCGATCGGCGCTCAAGGTTTTTCATTTGAAGACTATTTCTCACTGATCAAGATCGGCGCGGCGAAACGGAACCTCATCGATCGTGAAATTCGGACGAAAGTGAACGTCTCCGACGACGACGTTAAAAATTATTATTACAACACGTACGCGAAAGGGAAGCCGGCCCCAATGGCTTTCCAGGTCGAGATCGTGACCCAGAAGGATCGCTCAAAGATCGAATTTGCCCTTCGCGAGCTGAAAAACGGCGCGGCGTTTGCGGATATCGCGAAAAAGTATAGTGATGATGATTCTGCCACCACCGGTGGTGAACTTGGCACCCTAACCGAAGAGCAAATGAACAAAGGGATTCGTTCGGAGCTCAAAAAGATGAAGGTCGGCGAAACAAGCCCCATTCTCGGGAATGCGAAGTCCCGATATTTCTTTCTACGCCTTGCGGGCGAACATCCTGCGGACGACCAACGAATGAAGCAAGTCTCCGATCAAATTCGGACTCAGCTCGCCGGCGGTGAGTACCAACGCCAGCTTCAGCTTTGGCTCGAGCGCCAACGCCAGACGACATTTATTCGTCGTGCGGGTGATGCTCCGATCGCAGGCCTTCCTAAGGGACCCTGAAATGTCGGGTTTGAAAATTGCGGTTACTCCGGGAGACCCCGCTGGGATCGGACCCGAAGTAGTCTGGAAATCCATCCGCGGAAACCATGCAAAATGGCGTAAAACGCCACTACTTTGTATTGGTGCGCGTGCGCCGTTTGATCAGCTCGGGGCTCGCGTGATTCTTGCGGATCCGGGAAACCTATCCCCGCCGAAGGAAAAGCGTCCTCACGTTTGGCTCCTCGAAGCCCCGGTAAGCTCGGATCCCGAAGTTTTGCTCGAAGGGTATCAAGCCGGATGGTCGATCGAAACCGCGACGGCCCTCGTTCGTTCAGGAGAGTGTGCGGCTCTCGTTACCGGTCCGATCCATAAAGAACGGCTGAACCGCGGCGGCTACTCCTATTCCGGCCACACCGATTTCCTCGCGGCACTCTGTTCGAGCGCTTCCGAAAAAAAAACCATCGCCGTCACGATGATGCTCGCAAACGATATTCTCCGCGTTTCACTCGTTACCACCCACTGCTCCCTCTCATCCGTTCCAAAAAACCTCTCGCGTGAAAATGTCACGCGTGCGATCGACCAAACAATCACGGCACTCCATAAATGGTGGGGTGTTCGGAAACCAAAAATTTCTGTCTGTGCCCTCAACCCACACGCCGGTGAGGCGGGCCTCTTTGGTCGCGAAGAAATTGATCTCCTGCTACCGGCGATTAAGGCCCTCCGCGCGAAGTGGGGAAGCCGCGTGGTCCTTTCGGACCCGCTTCCCGCCGACACACTTTTTGCAAATCATGTCGCCGCGAAGCCAAAGGATCGCGCCGATGCCGTTGTCGCGATGTACCACGATCAGGGACTCATCCCGGTCAAGCTCATCGACTTTCCACATACCGTAAACGTTACTCTCGGATTGCCGATCATTCGAACCTCCGTCGATCACGGAACCGGATTCGACATCGCCGGAAAAAATCGCGCGGATCCAAGAAGCTTTATTTCCGCAACGAATCTCGCATTAAAACTCATTCGAAAACAAAGGACCGGAAAATGATTCCTTCAAAATGGGCGACCGCCGTTTTTCGCGAATACGATATCCGCGGAGTCGCAGGCAAACAGCTCACACCAGAATTCGCTGAACACCTCGGGCAATGTTATGCTCAGTATGTCGCGGGCCGCGCGCCCGGGCATGGTCGTAAGAATTTTACGGTCGCCGTGGGTCGGGACTGCCGACTTTCCTCCGATGAGCTCGGTGATGCTCTCGTACGGGGACTAGTCTCGGGAGGAATCGACGTCATCCGTCTCGGTGTTTGCCCGACTCCACTTACTTATTTCGCGGTATTCACATTAAACCTCGATGGCGGAATTATGGTCACCGGATCACATAATCCGGCGCCTGATAACGGATTTAAGATCGGCGTCGGAAAAGACACGATCCACGGAACCCAAATTCAAGACATTCGGAAACTCATGGATCAGCCCGCGGTCCGGGCTTCCCGAGTCGGTGAAGTGACAGACTGGGAGCCTATCCCATCCTACATCGATTACGTTGTGAAGAATGCACACCCGTTGACGAAGAAGAAGATCGTGCTCGATGCCGGAAACGGTACCGCGAGCACCGTCGTACCAGAACTCTTCCGACGACTCGGTGCCGACGTTGTCGAACTTTATTGTGAACTCGATGGGCGTTTTCCAAACCACCATCCCGATCCGACGGTTCCTGCGAACCTAAAAGATATGCTCATGGTAATGAAAAAGGAAAAGGCTGACTTCGGCATCGCGTTCGACGGTGATTCCGACCGAATTGGCATGGCTGACGAAACCGGCCGCATCCTTTATGGCGACGAGATGATGGTTATCTTCTCTCGAAACGTCTTGAAGGCTAATCCGGGCGCGACAATCATCAGTGAAGTAAAGTCGAGCTATCGCCTCTATGACGATATCGCGAAGCGGGGAGGAAAGCCGATCATGTGGAAGACGGGTCACTCGCTGATTAAGGCGAAGATGAAAGAGACCAAGGCGCTCCTTGCCGGTGAGATGTCGGGACATATCTTCTTCGCCGATCGCTACTTCGGATACGACGACGCAATCTACGCGGCCACACGCGTTTACGAAATTGCGTGTGAAACGCCGGGGCCTTTTTCAAATATTCTGACCGATCTCGAGCGGACAGTGAACACACCTGAACTTCGGGTTGAAGTTGAGGAAGAAAAAAAGTTTGCCCTCGTGGAGGGTACGAAGAAGCGCCTAATCTCTCTTGGAAAAGGAACCGTAAACGATATCGACGGAATTCGAATCGACTTCGGCGACGGGTGGGGTCTTGTTCGCGCCTCAAACACCGGACCGGTGATCGTGATGCGCTTCGAGGCTAAAACGGAGGAGCGCATGAACGAAATCCGCACTCTTGTTGAAGGCGCCCTTAGTGAAACCGCAAAACAACTCGGACATCCTGCGATCGAAATGAATGGAAGCCACCACTAAAGCCGACGCCCCCAAGAAGTTGAAGAGCGGAAAGAAATCGCCTTCGCCACCGACCGAGATAGCCCGATTGCCGGACGAAGCAATCGTGATTCGGGGCGCGCGCGTCCATAACTTGAAAGACCTTTCTATCGTAATTCCGCGCGATACCCTGACGGTGATCACGGGGCTGTCGGGCTCGGGTAAAAGTAGCCTCGCATTCGATACAATCTATGCCGAAGGTCAGCGCCGTTATGTTGAAAGCCTTTCCGCGTATGCGCGCCAATTTTTAGAACAAGTAGGAAAGCCCGACGTCGACCTCATCGAGGGCTTAAGCCCTACTATTTCCATCGAGCAGAAGACCGTCGGCTATAACCCTCGCTCGACCGTCGGAACCGTGACTGAGTTATGGGACTATCTCCGCCTTCTCTATGCGCGAATCGGAAAACCGTTTTGCTATAACTGCGGAAAGCCCATTAAATCCCAATCTCCCCAACAAATCACCGACCAGGTTCTCGGCTATCCCGAAAATACGAAACTCGCGATTCTTGCCCCTGTCGTCCGCGGAAGAAAAGGTGAATATCAAAAGGAACTCATCCAGCTCCGCCAACGCGGCTTCGTCCGCGTTCGGGTAGATGGCGAAGTACTCGACCTCTCCCAAGACATCTCCCTCGATAAAAATAAGAAACACATGATCGAAGTTTACGTCGATCGGCTCATCATTAAGGGCGACCGCGGAGTTCTCGGAACGCGTGTCAGTGACTCAGTCGAACTCGCACTCAAACTCGGCGAGGGTCAGCTCATTATAGAGACTCAGGTCGAAAAAGACGGCAAGCGAACGACGGAAGAACAGCTTTTGTCAGAAAAATTCGCCTGCCAAGACTGTGGAATCAGCTATCCCGCGCCGGAACCACGCACCTTTTCGTTTAACAGTCCGATGGGGGCTTGTCCGACCTGCGATGGTCTGGGAATTCAGCGCTACGAGGTAAACAATACAGAAGAGGACGAGGGAGGTGAAGGAAAAGACCTCCCTATCTTCGTCGACGAGGTTTCTCCGGAAACCCATCCGTGCCCCGATTGTCATGGCGACCGGCTCCGTATCGAAAGCCGATATTTCCGTATCGGTGGTAAAAATATCGCAGATGTCGCGCGCCTCGCGATCACAGACCTTCAAACTTATTTCGAAAAGATTAAACTCTCCGACCGCGACACACTGATCGCCGACCGGGTGGTGAAAGAACTACTCGAACGGATCCGGTTCTTAAATGAAGTCGGCGTCGGCTACCTTTCACTTTCACGTTCTGCGGCAACCCTCTCCGGCGGCGAATCCCAGCGGATTCGGCTCGCAACCCAAATCGGTAGTTCCCTCGTCGGGGTGATCTACGTTCTCGACGAGCCTTCGATCGGCCTTCACCAACGCGATAATAATCGTCTGATTGCTACTCTGAAACGCCTTCGCGATCTTGGAAACACCGTTCTCGTCGTCGAACACGACGAAGATACGATGAAACAAGCCGACTTCATTGTCGATATCGGTCCCGCGGCTGGGGTCCATGGGGGCGAAGTCATCGCGACCGGTACCTACGACGAACTCCTCGCATCGAAAACGAGCCTTACCGCGAAGTACCTCCGCGGAGACCTCGTGATCCCGATACCCACAAAACGACGCCCTCATGACCCGAAACGTTTGCTCCGAATCGAAGGTGCAAAACAAAACAATTTGAAGAACCTGACCGTCGAGTTTCCGCTCGGCACCTTCACTGCGGTTACCGGCGTTTCCGGCAGTGGAAAATCGACACTCGTGATCGACACCCTTTACCGATTACTCGCTCGAAAAGTCTACGATGCAAAAATCGCGGAACCAAAAATCAAAAAGGCTACTGGCTTCGAAAACGTCGACAAAGTCGTCGACATCGATCAAAGCCCGATCGGGCGAACTCCACGTTCAAATCCGGCAACTTACACCGGCCTTTTCTCATTCATTCGCGATCTCTTCTCCCAGCTTCCCGAAGCCCAAATTCGCGGTTACAAACCTGGCCGTTTCTCCTTCAACGTAAAAGGAGGCCGGTGTGAGGCTTGTGAAGGTGACGGCGTAACAAAGATCGAGATGCACTTTCTTCCAGACGTCTTCGTCCGCTGCGACGTTTGTAAGGGGAAACGGTACAATCGCGAAACTCTCGACATCCGCTTTAAGGGAAAGAATATCGCCGAAGTCCTCGACATGACAATCGAAGAGGCCGTCGCGTTTTTCGATGCAGTCCCGTGGATTAAATCCCGTCTCGTCGTCCAAAACGATGTCGGCCTCGGTTATTTGAAGCTCGGCCAGTCTTCTACTACCCTTTCTGGAGGCGAAGCCCAGCGAATCAAGCTCTCCCGTGAACTCTCGAAACGCGGGACAGGAAAAACCGTCTACATCCTCGATGAACCTTCGACCGGACTTCATTTCGAAGACGTACGAAAACTCGTGGTCATGCTCCAAACCCTCGTCGACCAGGGAAATACCGTCATCATCATCGAACATAACCTGGACATGATTAAGGTCGCCGACTGGGTTATCGACATTGGCCCCGAGGGTGGTGCCGCGGGCGGAGAAATCGTCGCGATGGGGACACCCGAATCTGTCGCGATGGTCAGTGGTTCGTACACCGCGAAATATTTGAAACCCTATCTTAAAACTTCGGTAAATACGTAAATTCAGATGGCGAAGAAGAAGCCCCGCGCCGGAAAACTTACCCCTACTGTGCCTCAGCTTGATCTTTTCATCGACACTCCGAAGTTCCACGCGATGATTTTGCTCGACCGCGAACCCATCCTGGCCGAATGGCGTGCGCGGTACCGGGCACTCGAATCCGAACTCGCTGGGCTTTCAAAAAAAACTGAAGAGTACCAATTTGAAGCCGTACCGGCATTTCAAGCTTGGGTAGCACGCACCTTCGGTGAAGAACTTTCCAGTATTCGAGAACTCGAGGAAAAAATTCGTGAAACCGAACTGATCCTCCTTGCGACACTCGAAGAATCCCGTTCCGCCGATTGTTCTGAAGCGGAAGCGTACCGAGTGGTTCTTCTTCGAAAGGAGCGCGGCGAAGATCTCTTCACTCCGGCCAACGACTGGGATGGGGGTTGGGCCGAAGTCGATCCCGAAATGGATTACCAAGCCGAGGCCAAACCGGAAGAAAGAGAAACCGACCCAGACGAGGCTTCCCGAGCGTACTTCCGAAAACAAAAGCGCCTAGAAGCGAGCGCCCTCGCCGAATCTTCGGCCGCCCGGATAAAACTCCTTTACCGAAGGCTCGCGTTCGCGCTTCATCCCGATGCAAATCCCGATCAGTCCTCCCGGGAACGTAAAATATGGGATGAAGTCCAAATCGCCTACGCCGCGAGGAATCTCGAACGTCTCGAAATGCTGCACGCCTGGATCGAATCGGGTTCCGAGGGGTGGCTTGATCGCCTGA
>JBBQMV010000030.1:0-14423 GCA_038329315.1 Bdellovibrionia bacterium
AGTGGCTTCGGGCCCGCAGACCCTACCTCGAAAAAATGATCGACTTCGACGCGAATACTTACGAAGCGGTACTCCTGAAGCTCAAGCAATACGAATAGAAATTCGGGCTCAACGGCCGGACTTCGAAAACGCCGCCGTTACCGGATGCGAGGCATGGGCGTGCTTCGGAACATGGGTGAAAAAGAAAGCGATCGCCAGCGCGACGCAAACCGCGACTCGGTCTCCTCACGAGAGATTTGGGCTTGGAGTTCGGACTTTCGAGTCATGAGTCACTCCGATTAACGAACCAAAACGTCGCGCGGACGCGCTCCGTCAGCCGGGCCGACAATTCCCTTCGCTTCCATCGTTTCTACCAGACGGGCCGCGCGATTGTAACCCACCCGGAGGTGCCGCTGGAGGAACGAGGCCGAAACCTGACCATGCTTTTTCGCCAGATCGACGGCCTGGTCGAAGATCGGATCGGAAAGATCCCCTTCGTCTGCCGCATCCGCTTCGGCTTCTTCGTCGAGGAGGATTTCGTTTCGATAGTTCGGTTTTCCCTGGGCCTTGATAAAGCTCGTGATCTTATTGATTTCGTCGTCGGCAAGGTACGCGCCGTGGAGACGCAGGAGGTTCGAACTTCCCGGAGGAATGAAGAACATATCCCCGCGTCCGAGGAGTTTTTCCGCTCCGAACCGGTCGAGAATCGTCTTCGAGTCGAAACCAGATGCGAGCTGGAAGGAGACCCGGGATGGAAGATTCGCTTTGATTAAACCGGTGATGACGTCGGTCGAAGGACGTTGAGTCGCGACGACCAAGTGGATCCCGGCCGCGCGGGCCTTCTGGGCGATCCGGGCGATCGAGAGTTCGACTTCTTTCTTCGCGATCATCATGAGCTCGGCCAACTCGTCGATGAAGATGACGATATACGGGAGCTTTCCGAAACGAGCGTCGCCGTCTTCGTCTTTTTCGAACGATTCGACCCAGTCCCCTCCGCTCATCCGCTCCATGCCCTCCGTTTCGCTCTCGGCGCGCTCAAGCGTCTCCTGGAGGAGGTCGATTCCGATCTCGTCGACCTTTTGGTTATAGGACGCGAGGTTCCGAGCGTTCATCATCGCCAAGATCCGGTACCGGCGTTCCATTTCGCGAACGGCCCACTTCAGCGCGGCGGACGCCTGCCCGCAGTCGTCGACGACCGGAAGCAGAAGGTGCGGAACGTCTTGGTAACTCGAGAATTCGATCATCTTCGGATCGACGAGAATCATCCGAAGTTCGTCCGGAGTGAACCGATAAAGAAGCGAACAGATGAGCCCGTTCATGAATACGGATTTACCCGAACCGGTCTGACCGGCGCACATCAGGTGCGGCATCTTCGCGAGATCGGCGAGGTAGATGTTTCCGGCAATGTCTTTTCCCATGGCGACCGGGATCGTATGTTTCGTCGCTGAGAGGAAATCGGGATGCGCGAAGAACTCGCGCATGAAAACGTTTTCGCGAACATCGGAAGGAATTTCGATACCGACGACGTTCTTTCCCGGCAGCGGCGCGATGATCCGAACCGACTGGGCCGAGAGGGCCATCGAGATATCGTCGGCGAGCGAAGCGATCCGGGAAACCTTCACGCCCGGTGCGGGCTTGAATTCGTAAAGCGTAATGACCGGACCCGGTCGAACCGCGGTGACTTCCCCCTCGATTTCGAAATCGAGGAACTTCTGCGCGAGAATCTCGGAATTTCGGTAGAGCCGGTCCTTGTCGACCTGGGTTTCGATCTTCGGCGGCTTCACCAGGTAATCGATCTGCGGGAGTTTCCAGGAACCGCGGCGAGTCGGCGCTTTTTTCTTCGGTTTCTTCGCGGCTTCGGCGGCCTGGATCTCGGCGATTACGCCGGGACTTAAACCTTCGAAGCCGGCTTGCTTCTGCATTTCGTGGGGAAGAATCGCGGGACGCGAACTCGTATCGAGGACACTCGCGCCCGTCGGCCCGAGGCCCGCCATCGAAAGTGCCATCGTAACCGTAGCGGCGGTTTCCTTTTCGGCCGTGATCTCGGAAAGGACGTTCTTTCCCTCTGGCGCGGAAGTTCCGCCGAGGACATTTTCTACGACTTCGACGGCCGGTAAGCCCTTAGCGCCGGCCGCAGCCAGTGCAGCCGTTTCTTCATCACTATTTCCGATTTGCGGACGAGCGGCGGCGGCCATCGCGGCTTCGCGCGCGGCCTTCATCTCGACGCGTTTTCGATCGTACGCTTCACGCGCGGCACGCGCGCGGTCGAGCAGCGACTCGATCATTCTTTCCATCCCACGGGCGGAGGCTTGGGCCGTCTTCATCGCGAGAAGGCCGAGAAGAAATGCGACGTAAGTCACGGCTACGCGAGCGATACGGAGAAGAACGCGAGTAACGAAAAGCTTTGCGAGGCCGAGGACCTTCCCGCCGGAAGCCGCGATCGAGATCGGCGTCGAAAGCGCGAGCGCGAGCGTGAACACGACCATCGAAACCATTGCGGCCCCGGTCGTATTAAATTGGTGAACGAGAATCTCGGCGAACCAAACGCCGAACGCCCCTCCGGTCAGCATCTCGGTGCCGGCGTACGGGACGTACTTCCACTGGAGGGTCAAAAAAACGGTACCCGCAAGAACCGCGACGACCATTCCGGAAAGCGTTCCGAGGACGCGTAGACCGCCTTCGCGCCGAAAGATGGAAGCCGCGATGAAAAAGAGTGCGGCGGGGATCAAAAAGGCCGCGATCCCGAAGCATTCAAAGAAGCCTGAAGCGAGATAGGCGCCGACCCGCCCGCAGGCGTTCGAGACCTTCGCGTTCGTAGCGGTGAAAAACGAAGGATCGGCGGGGTGGTAGGTCGCGAGCGCCGTCAGGGCGAAGATCGCGAACGCAAACACGAGAATACTGCCAATCTCGACCGAAATACTCTTCTGAACCACAACCCGTCCTTGGGCTGGCTTTTTCGTCATACCTCTATCGTAACGCATTTCTAAGGCGCCGCTATATATAGACAGAGTGTCTTCCGCTTTTTCGAAGTTCCGGGTATGAAGCGCCCATGGTTAAAAAGAAGGCGCCGAAGAAACCGAAGACGAAGTCCAAATCCGCGCCTCGCTCGAAGAAGAGCCTCGTGCTGGCATACGACCTCGGCGGAACGAAAATCGCAGTCGGGGTAGTCGATTCGAGCGGCAAGATCCTGGCGTTCCACCGCGAGGCCGCCTTCATCAAGCAGGGAAAAAAGGCGACCCTCGATCAGCTGATCCGGCTCGGAAAGGGCATGATCCAGAAATTCCCCGCGATCCTATCGGTCGGGATCGCGAGCGCCGGCCCCCTCGATCCCGTCACCGGCGAGCTCCTCGACCCTACGAATTTCTCGGGACCCGATGGAAATTGGGGGCGCGTTCCCCTGGCCGCGATTCTCGCGAAGGGCCTGAAAAAGAAGGTCGTCCTCGAGAACGACGCGGCCGCCGCGATTCTCGCCGAAGTTTGGAAGGGCACCGCTAAAGGCGCAGAAAACGCGATGATTCTTACGCTCGGAACCGGCGTGGGTACGGCCGTATTTGCGAACGGTGAACTCGTACGTGGTGGACGCCATCAACACACCGAAGCGAGCCACATGATTATTGGGGCTGGCGACACTTCCGCACCCTGCGGCTGCGGTCAACTCGGCTGCGTCGAAGCGTACCTCTCCGGACGCTCCTTTGCCCACCGGGCGCGGGTCGTCCTTAAAAATGAAGTAATTGATGCGCCGCAAATCGCGGCGCGCGCACGCCATGGAGACGCCGCATCATTAAAACTTTTTGAGGAGTACTCGGACTACCTTGCGATCGCGCTTCACAACTATGTGGTTATTTTTTATCCAGAAATCGTCGTGTTCACCGGAAGCTTCGCCGCCGCACACGATTTATTCTTGGAAAAAACGGCGAAAAAGCTCGGGAAACTGCTCGCCCGCCGAAACAGTGTGATGAATCTCCAACCGAAGCTCGTCATTTCTAAACTCGAGAACCAAGCCGGACTTCTCGGCGGCGCTTACGTCGCGCTCAAAGCAGCCGAAAAAATCTAAGAGTTTCCGCTGACGCAGATCCGTTTTTTGCCGACCCTACAACCTGTAGTGTAGCGTTTCTCGGTTGACACTACTCGGAGCTACGCTGAGGCTAAGGGTAAGCATTCGCTCTTCTGACAAAAGCAGTACAGTTTGAACGGCCCTCCTCCGTCGTCCGATAGCCGCGTAGTTTACTACGCGGAGATTGTAGCGAAGGGAGTAGTCCATTCAGGCTGAGTAGGCCGTTAAATTGGCCTGCTTTTGTAAGAACAGAAGAGAATTCCAGAGCAGTACAAGCAGTAAAAAATGGAATGCGATTCATCAACACTCTGTACAGGGGAGATACTCTCAATGAATAAGCGCATTGTTTCCGCACTCGTTCTTGCCGGAATGATCGCATCGACGTCGGCATTCGCTTCGAATGCCCGCGAAATGGTAATGGGTACCGGCGGCGCTGCTAACTACAGCGACGGCGGCTCGTTCTACTATGAAGATGCTTATAACTTTTTCTACAACCCAGCTTACGTCAATGACTATAAGAACTGGGCGATCTTCGAAAAAGGCACTGGCAACGACGGCGCAAGCTTCGGTTTCGTGTCCTCGATGATGAACATGAACATGGGTCTGTTCTTCAACCGTAACGCTGCCCTTTATACCGGCACGAACGCGGTTGACCTCATGCTCGGTGGCGACATGGGCGTGAAGTGGGGTCTCGGCCTTACTTACGGCAACCGTAAGCTCGCGAACGACAGCAGCCAAAACAGCCTCGACGTCCGCCTCGGTGTGACGGCTTCCGGCTTCGATCCGTTCTTGCACTTCCTTGTGATGGGCAACGACAAGACTGCCGGCGCCGACTCCATCAAGCGTAACTCTTTCGGTGGCGGTCTCCGTTATCACTACGGTGAGTGGACTCCGTACGCTGCGATCCAAACGAAGAAGGTCACGACCGTCGCGACGAGCGCCGAAGACAAGACCACGTTCTGGGTTGCCGGTCTCGGCCGTGAAACGAAGCTCGCCGAAGGCGCGCGTCTCGTTTACTCCCTCTACTACGACGCCGGAAAAGTGAAGTCTTCTCCTGCGGGCACCGAAACCAAGACGAGCGAACTCCCGATCGACATGGCGATCGAAGCGGACGCTCTCTCCTGGCTCACCCTCCGCGGTGGCGTGAATCACGTCCTCGTCGGCGGCGATGGACACACGACGGCTCGCATCGGCGGCACGTTCCACGTAGCGAAAGTCGACGTCGACTACGCTTTCGGGAACACCTCCTCTTCGGGTGGCACCACTTCCACGACTGTGGACTCTTCCGATGTCGGCTTCGACAGCGGCACGTTCCACTCGGTCGCGATGCGCTACAGCTGGTAATTTTCGAGCCTAAATTAGGTTGAAAACGAGAAGGCCCGGGGATCACTCCCCGGGCCTTTTTTTATTCTAGATTTGGGAACCGAGACTTACTTCATGCCCCAGAAGTCGACCTTGCCGGTATCGAGCGAGTAAATTCCACGAACGACCTTCAAATCGCCTTTGCCGATCGCATCGCCGATAATCTTCGAGCGAATGATGAGACTGTCCGTAACCGAATCGATGTTCGCCATGACGGGCTTCCGAAACTTCGGATCTTCGGAAGAAACCGAAGCAAGGCCGCGAGACTACAGAACCGGACGGATCGAGCCCACGAGCCAATCGAGATCGGTGCTACCGCTGCCTTTTTTTGATACAGGTTCGAGCGCAGCTTTGATGGCTCCGCAAGACTCGTGGCCCATCACCAGAATCAGTTTCGCGCCGAGGTGCTCGACGGCGTACTCGATCGAAGCGACCTGGGCGGAGCCGAGAACATTCCCAGCGACGCGGATCGTGAAAAGATCCCCGAGGCCCTGGTCGAAAATCAGCTCGGGTGGAACCCGCGAATCACTGCACGAAAGAACGATGGCGAAAGGTTTTTGGACGGACGCGAGTTCGCGGCGGCGCTCGGCATCCCGATGCTCGCCCTTGGCGTTTCCGGTGATGAACCGCTCATTCCCGCGAATCAGATTCGCGTAGGCGCTCTCTGGCGTTTGGACTTCTTCGACCTTAACGACCGAGGCCGGCATGCGATTCGTGGTGAATGCCGGGACCCCGGCAAAAGGAAGGGCCTCCGAAACCAAGGAACTCGCGGTCAACTCGGGTACGGGCGGCACTGTATAGGCGTTCGAAGCTAAACTGTCGTACTTCGAGGGATCTCCGTAGAAATCTGCGTGCAATGCTTCTTTATGCGCAGGCGAGGAGCACGCCGAGAGAGACGCAAGTAACCCAAGCGCAAAATACCCAGGATAGCGGAGCGGCGAATTCGCTTTTTTCATAGTGCAAAGGACCTCAAAAGCTCATCGGCAGATTTTACCCGCGAATGAATCTTTTGTGATTCTTCAGGGACTTTGTCCCCTCATCCGTCAACACTATGACGATCTAGAATTTTCTCAGAACGGGAGGCTAGCGCCGACCGTGATCATTTCGTGGCTGAACTCGAAACGAAGGTCGATCGTGTCGAGCGCGTAGAAAGCGCCCACTCCGAAACGGGGGTAGAGGGCGACCCGGTTTCCGTACATATTCGATCCGAAGTTTCCGCCGATACCGCCGAGCGCGAAGAGCGTCCACTTCGCGTCCTTCACGAAATCCCAGCGGAGGTGGGTCGAGTACTGCCAAAAGGTCGCGCCCGAGACGAACGTCGGTCCGAATTCGGCTTCGATGAAGACCGGGTTCACGATGTCCGGAATGAATCCGTCCTTCACGACTTTAGCGGCGATATTTCCAATCAGCGCGAAGCCGGCGTGCGTATCGACAAGGCCCATACCGCCGCTTCCGCCGAAGGTGAAATTATTCTCGGGATGAACCGACTTATAGTCTTCTCCCGAGGTGGAGGTAGTCGTCGGATTCGACACCGGGTAAGTTTTCGGAGCGGCAAATGCTCCGGAAACACCCGCGACCATTACTGCGACTAATAATTTTCTCATGGGGAAGCTCGCTTTCTAAACTCGAGGGTAGCCGATATCTTTCGGAGACGCTAGACGGATCCGGATTCGATTTTTTCTAAACGGGCGATGAAATTGCGCAGCATCGCACCGGTCGCACCCCAGATTCGGTGCTGATCGACCTGATAGACGTCGACGGAAACGGTGTGCGACGCACCCTGGTGAGTGATTGCCCGTGCTTCCGTCGAATAAACACCGGCTTCGCGCAATCGATCAAGCCGGCACCAAAACCAAAGATCAATTTCGGCCGCAGACGGATGAATACTCACCGCTTCGATCGGACGTTTCAAAAGACCAACCACCGGGGTGACGGAAAATCCGGATGGTGTCCAGAGGGGCGGAAGTTTTCCGAAAGCCGTGACTTCGTCATTCGGAATTCCGACTTCCTCGCTGGTCTCGCGGAGCGCCGTCGCTTCGGAAGTTTCACCCTCGAAGTCCCGCACTCCGCCAGGAAGAGCGTACTGGCCCTTATGAGTTTCGAGACTTTCCGTTCGGCGCGTGACGAGAATCTCCACCGACCCGTTCTCTTCGCGAATTCCGGCAAGTAATAAAACGGCGGCCGGTCGACCCGTGGACATCGGTCGAAACGGATACGGAAGATCGAGGGCAACCGCCCGACGAAGTCGGTCGGAGAGCGCTCGGTGATAGTCCGCGAAATGGGCGTCCATCTCAGTTCTTCGAACCCTTCAGGTCGATCCCGTAAAGTTTTGCTTTTCGGTAAAGGGTCGCGCGGTCGATACCGAGAATTTCACTCGCCTTCGATTTGTTATAGCCGGTTTCGATCAACACCCGAGCGATGTGGGCCTTTTCGACCGACTCGAGCGACGCGCGCGGCTCGGAATCTCCCGCTTTCGGTGGAACCGGCACGATATCCGGAAAATCTTCGATCTCGAGCACCGAACCTGCGCTCAGCGCGACCGCGCGTTCGACGACACGTTCGAGCTCGCGGATATTTCCCGGCCACGGATACTCCCGAAGTTTCCGCATCGCCGAATCGGAGACGTGAGAGATCGCCTTCGCGTTCTTCTCCGCGTAACGAGCGAGAAAGGACGAAATGAGCTCTGGGAGATCGTCGAGACGACTCCGCAGCGGCGGAATTTCGATCGAAATGATGTTCAACCGATCGAGGAGATCACCCCTCACCAGCCCGGAGCGCCCGAGTTCGGCGGTGCCAACCCGCGAAGCCGCTATCCACCGGATATCGAGTCCCCGCGAATCGGCCGATTCGACGGCGCGAAGAATCCGGGACTGCTCCGCCGGCCCGAATCCGACGAGTTCTTCGACCATGACGGTTCCGCCCCGGTACGATTCTAGTCCGGACTCGAGGACGTCGAGGTCTTCCTTCGAAGCGACCTTCAGAAAAGATTTCGCCTTCCGACTTCCATTTTCGTGAATCGCACGCGCTACCAGCGCCTTACCGGTTCCCGTTTCACCCGCGATCAGAACGCTACTCGCGGTCAAACTCGCGCGAGCGATCGTGCGATAAACTTCGACGATCTTCGGGCTTCGTCCGATGAGCGACTGCGCGAGCGTCGTTCCCATTCCCGGCGCGGTACGGGCCGGACTCTGGTCCGACTGGCGGAGAAATTCGGCATGCTTACTAGCCCGACCGATCAAGGTGCGAAGATCTGCGAGCTGAAAGGGTTTCGAGATATAATCGAATGCGCCTTCGCGAAGGGCTTCGAGCGCGCCCTCCATCGATCCGAACCCCGTCATCAGTACGACGACTACCGGTGGGCGGTCTTTCCCCTTTTCCCGCTCCTTCAGTTCGCGCAGGAGATCGAATCCGCTCTTCTTCTTCATGCGAATATCACTCAACACGAGCGGGAAGTCTTCGCGCGTGAGGTAGGACATCGCCGCCTCTCCGCTCTCCGCGAGGCGAACGTCGAATCCTTCCTTTTCGAGAACTTCCTTTAGAAGATCGAGCGATACTGGATCGTCATCGACAACGAGAATTTTTTTCATGTTTCCTATCCGTCCCGCCCACTACGATACGGAATGTCGAGGACGACTTCCGTCCACTCACCGCGTTTCGAATCGATGCCGAGGTGGCCACCGTATTTTTTAAGGAGATCCCGACAAATCGCCAGTCCGAGACCGGTGCCTTCGCCTGGTCCTTTCGTCGTAAAGAAAGGGAGAAAAACACGTTCGAGATCTTCGGGTTCGATCCCCTCACCGGTATCGCGAATGCGAACTTCGATTCCTTCCGTCGTCCCGATCTTCTTACCGCGTGTCGAAAGCTTTAATAGACGCTTCGATTTCGCGTCCTTCATGCGCAGAGAATCGAGAGAATTATTCACGAGGTTCAGTAAAACTTGCTCGAAATCGACCGGCACGATCCGGATCGGCCCGAGGCTGCGGTCGAAATCGCGTTCGACCTGGACCCCGAGACTTTCGACCCGCGGACGAACGATGCTCAGCGTTTTCTCTACGATCTGGTGTGGATCGACGAGCTGCTTTTGAGAAACCGGTTTCGCGGTGTTTTGGAGAAACCCGCGCACGATGCCCGCGATCTTCGCGACCTGCCCCTCGATGATTCCGATCCGGTCCGAAGCGTGCGTAGCTTTCGGGTCCGCTTCTTCTTTCAGAAGCGCAAGGTGGCCACCGATCGCGTTCAGCGGAGTTCCGATTTCGTGCGCGAAAGTCGCGGTCAGCTGACCGAGCACCGCGAACTTTTCGAGATTCAGAAGGTTCCGCTCGGCCTGATGGAGCTGCTCGGAAAGCACGGCGTTCTCACGTTCGGCTTCCCGGAGCTTTCGGTCATTCTCGATCGTCGCGCGGAGTGCGCCGTTCAGAAGGAAGAAAAGCAGGATCAAACCGATCGCCCCGCCGACCATCGAAACATTCGAGCTAAGTCGAGCGAGCCGCGAAACGAGACCGATCGAGACGACGACGCGAACCGCCCCGACCGGTTTCGGTTCGGTGATTCGCACTTCGCTTTTCGAATCTAAAGGATTTTTCGGGTCCCGACGGATCTCGATTCCAGAACCGCCGCTCAGGATCGGTACCCATACTTCCCATCCGCGCTCAGCCGCTTCCGGGTCTTCTTTCAACTCGGACGTGATCTTACTGACTTCCGGCGCTTCGAACTTCACGTCGGCCGGATCTTCTTCGATGGACGAGGCGACGAGGAGGTTCTTTCCGTTCACGGGGTCGCGCGCGAAAACCTCGATCCGACGAATGTTTGGCTGAAGGTAGAGAAACTCACGCACGCGCGATTCGATGAGGTGTTCGCGGTCGTTCTTTTGGAGAAGTTTTTGGGCCACGATTTCGGTGGCCAAGGTCTTCCCGGCCGAAATTCCGATTTGCTCGATTTCGCGCAGTAGCGTCGGACGAATGAAAAGATGGGCGGAGAACGCGAGAAGCGTAAACACCGGAAGTAGTACGGCGATCAGTGCGAGCGAGATCTTCGCCCGGAGATCGAGTTTGCGGAGTCTTTCCCGTAGGCCCATCTCCTTTATCTTTATCACTTGCGCAGGGGCGCTAATAGTGGCTTGAATCGGATCAAACGCATGGGTACCGAACCGCACGGCAGAATTGCCGCTCTACGTCATCTTGAAGACGCAACCGAAATCAGCCTGCGAAACCAGGCCGGCTTAACCCGCTTTAATGTCGATCGCGATCCTGCGCTCCAAGTCGGCGATATCGTCACGGTTCGTGGAAAGGCGGCAAAGGTTCTCACCCGAACTCGTCGCGCGGGGGCGATCACTTTCGCCGACCACGTTCTCGATCCGAGGCGCCTCCACGCGCTTCGGATCCGAACCCAAGTCGAAAACGGGATTCGCGACTTCTTTCTCTTTCGCGACTTTCTCGAGACGCGCACTCCACTCCTCGTTCCTTCACCCGGGATGGAAATTCACGTTCGTCCGTTTCGCCTCGAAACGGGCGCGCATCTCCCGACTTCGCCCGAGTTCGCGATGAAACGTCTCCTCGTCGGCGGGCTCGAAAAAATTTTTCAAATCTGTCCTTCTTTTCGATACGAACCGCTTTCGAAAACCCACCATCCCGAGTTTACGATGCTCGAATGGTACCGCGCGTACTCCGACATCACGACGATCCAAGCCGATACGGAATCGCTCGTCGAATCGCTCGCCGTCCGAATTCACGGACGTCCGGAGCTTACCTTTCAGGGTCAGAAAATTTCCGTGAAGACACCGTGGCCACGCCTCCGGGTTCGCGATCTTTTCGCGGGCATCGGCGTCGACCTCGTCGCTTCCTCGCAGGCAGCAGATCTTGCCGCGCATTGCACGCGGCTCGGTCTCACCCATTCCGAACGCGACACCTGGGACGATCTCTACTTCCGAATTTGGATGAACGTCATCGAACCGAAGCTTCCGGCCGATCGCGCGGTTTTCGTCGAACGGTACCCGAAGTCTCAAGCCGCGCTCGCCGTACTCGATAACGACCCCGATGGTTCGGTTTGGGCGAAGCGATTCGAATTCTACATCGCAGGACTGGAGCTCGGAAATGCGTTCGAAGAGCTCACCGACGCTGGCGAACAACGCGCGCGCTTCGAGCGGGATATGCGCGAACGGACGGCAATTTACGGCGATGCGTTCCCACCTTCCCCGCTCGACGAAGACTTTCTCGCCGCGCTCGAAGAGGGCCTCCCCCCGTCGGGCGGAATCGCCGTCGGAGTGGATCGCCTGGTGATGTTACTCGCGGACGAGCCCGAGCTTGAAAAGACGATTTGGCTTCCGAGTTACGCCGGTACCGAAGAACCGAATCCGGTGATCGGTTAGGTGAGCTCGGTTTGCGAGATTTCGCTGCGCTCTACCGCTTCCTGGTACCGGTAGAGGCGCGCGTAATATCCGCCCGAACGGAGGAGCGTCGCGTGGTCCCCTTTTTCGACGAGGTTTCCTTTGTGAAGCACGAGGATCAAATCCGACTTCCGAATCGTCGCGAGCCGGTGAGCGATCATGAGGAGCGTTTTACCCTCGGTCGCGCGATCAAGCGCTCGCCCGAATCGAATTTCGGTATCGGAATCGACGTTCGCCGTCGCTTCGTCGAGAATCCATACGTCCGGATTCTTTTCGATCGCACGCGCAAAGGCTAGGATTTGGCGCTCACCCATCGAAAGGTTCGATCCGCGCTCATCGAGCGGCATTTCGAGGTCTTTCGCGAACCCCATCTCGTCGAGCGCGCGCAGCGCTTTCTGATCGCCGCTCCCCTTCTTCCAAAGATTAATATTATCCGAAACTTTTCCGGAGAAGAGGAAAACGTCCTGCTGAATAATCCCAATCCGGTCACGAAGCCCGCGTTTCTCGAATTCGCGGATGTCTTTTCCATCGATCAGGATCCGGCCCTTCTGCGGTTCGTAGAACCGAAGAAGGAGCGAAATGAGCGTCGTCTTCCCGGCCCCGGTATGACCGACGACTCCAACCCGTTGGCCAGGTTCGATCCGAAGATTGAAATCGCGAAGCACCCAGTTCTCGCCTTCATAAGCGAACCAGACGTTCTCGAACTCGATCGTCCCGCGAATCACCGGGGCGTCGACGTGCGGAAGGTTCGCTTCCTCTTCCCGAAGTTCCGTCTCCCATTCGAAGAGTGAGTAAATGCGTTCGGCCGAAGTCATTCCCGACAAGAAGATCGTCCAGCGATCGACGACATCCCGAATCGGTTGGAACAGGGCAAGGAGATAAGTGATGAAGGTGACGAGGCCCCCGGGCGTCAGCCGCGTCCCCCAGGCTTCGGAAAACCGACCGAGCGCCATCGCCCCGCCGACCCCGAGCACTAAAGCGACTCCCGTTCCGGAACACCAGGTGATCAGCGGGTGGAAATAGGCGTAAACACGCACCGAGGCGATCTGGGCCTCCGAATACGATTCATTCACTTCGGCGAAGCGCCGCAAGTGAAGCGGAATCCGGTTAAAGAGGTGAACGATCTTCATCCCGAGGATGTTCTCGGCCAGGAACGCGTTCAGTGTGGAGATCCGCATCCGAGCATCCCGGTAGGCGACCACGAGACGACGAGAAAATTTAACCGAGAAATAGATCAGTATCGGAAAGACGCCGACCGAAACGAGCGCCAGCCGCCAGTTTAGATAGAAAATCCAGATGAGGCTTCCGAAAATAAATAGCAGATTCCAGAAAAAGGTCACGAATCCGGAAGAAAACATTTCGCTCATCGAGGATGTATCGTTCGTCAGGCGGGTGATGAGCCGTCCGACCGGCGTTTTATCGTAAGTCGCCATCGGAAGTCGCTGATAAAGCGAGAAAACGCGAAGTCGAAGCCGCTGCATGAGTCGCTGGGCGAGAATTTCGAAAGCGTATTGCTGCCCGATCGCCCCGGTGATCCGGATAAAGATGAGCCCGAAATAAGTCGCGGCCATCCGAGCAAGGAGATCGACGTTTTTAGGGAGAATCGCGTTGTCGATCGTCTTTCCGAAAAGACGAGGTTCGTAGAGTGAAGCGGCGGTCCCCATAAAAACGAGCGCAATCCCGATCGTAAACGGGACCTTTTCGAGCGCGAGGTCCTTCATGACCTTTTTTGCGACGTCCATTGAAGGGCGCTTCGAATGAAAATCTTCCGGCTCGACGTAGTGATCGAGTGATCCTTTTTTCGGTTCACTCATGGGTGGCCTCGATTCCGAGCTTTCCATCCATCGTCTTCATATAGGTCTCGAGATCTTCCTTGAGGCGCTGTTCTTCATAGAACTGGACGTAGATCCCGCTTCTATGCCGGATGAGTTCGTGGTGGGTCCCCTGCTCCGCGATTTCGCCCTTCTCGAGGACGTAAATCCGGTCGGCTTCCTTCACGGTTGAAATCCGGTGGGCCGCGATAAGTTCGGTATTTTTTCCCGGACGTTTCCGAAGTCCGCTGAGAATGGCCTCCTCGGTCTTTACGTCGACTGCCGAAAGCGCGTCGTCTAGAATGAGAATCGAGGGTTCGGTGGCGATCGCGCGTGCGAGTGAAACCCGTTGCTTCTGCCCCCCGGAGAGATTCACTCCCCGCTCGCCGAGGATAGTCTCGTAGCCCCGTGGTAGGCCAAGCAGATCCCCATCCACCGCCGCCATCCGTGCGGAGGCCTTAATGAGCGCCTCACGCTCAGCGGGATCGCGGCCATAGATACCGAATCCGATATTTTCGAAAACGGTGTCACTAAAGAGGAAGACTTCTTGGGAGACGAAACCAATCTGGGCGCGGAGCTCCTCGATCGGCCATTCTTCGATCGGGATTCCGTCGACGAAGACCGTTCCGTTCGGAGCGGGATAAACCCGGGGGAGGATCGAAAAGAGCGCCGACTTCCCGCTCCCAATTCGTCCGACGAACGCCGCACGCATGCCAGGCTCGACCGTAAGCGAGACGTTCTTCAGCACTTCCTTCGACGTGCCCGGAAACGCGAAACTCAGTTTTCGAAACTCGACCCGACCCCGCTCGTTCGTGGCCGGACGGCGTGGCTTCTC
>JBBQMV010000031.1:0-14408 GCA_038329315.1 Bdellovibrionia bacterium
TGGATCATTGCGGGCATTCACCCGAAAGCCGCGTTTCGCTTAATCAAGGACGAGGGCGGCGCCGAGCTGAACCCGTTCACGCCGGTCTTTAACGAGCGAATGGCGAAACTCGAGGAGAGTCTCGGCATTTTCGGCGTCTACGCCACTACCGCCGGCGCGCCTCCCGTCGATCCGAACCGGAACTTTTATTACTTCGACTCCTCGGATCCCGAGACCTTCTTCGACACGCTCACGCCGAGTGAAACTCCGAAGGCCGTTTTCCTCTCTTCGGCGAATCGGAATCCATCCCCGGACGCGAAGCAGTTCGCCTTCTCGCTCCATGCGGCCGGTCCGATCGATTGGTTTGCGGAGCACCGCGATTCGCGCTTCGGAAAGCGCCCCGCCGAATACGCAGCGAAAAAGGAAATCTTCGCCGAGAATATCTTCCGTGCGGTCGAACGCTACGAGCCCGGCCTTCGCGCGAAAGTCGGAAAGTACGTCTCTTCGACGCCCCTCACCCACCTCCACTTTAACGGAAGCGAAGACGGCACGAACTACGGTCTTTACCACTCGATCGCGAACACCGGCGCACGTGCGATCGGTCCGCGCACGAAAGTCATTAACTTGCTCCTCACCGGGCAGAGCACCCTTTTTCCGGGACTTCTCGGCGCCGCCGTTTCGGCGCTTCGAACGACCGGCCACATCATCGGCATTAAACCCGTAATCGAAGAGCTTCGTCTCCTCGGGAGAAAAAATGAAAGTTTACATCACCGGCCAGGGAACATTGACCTCGCTCGGGAATTCGGTTGAAGAGAGTTTCAAAGGTCTGAGCGAGGGACGCACCGGCGTCCGCGCCTATCCGGAGTGGAAGCAGTACAACGGGCTTCACTCGCACCTCGGCGCGCCCGTCAGCGCGTACGACATTTCTCGAATCCCGCGCCAAACCCGCCGGACGATGTCCCGCATGTCGGAGATGGCTTCGCTGGCTACTTTCCAAGCCCTCGCCCAAGCCGATCTCGCGCCCGGCCCGAGCTTGAACCACCCGCGCACGCTGCTGATCATGGGTTCGACCTCGGGCAGTCCCGACACACTCGAAACTTATTTCCGGAAGCTCTTTGAAAAGGGCGGACCGGAAAGGCAGTTCTCCACGTCTTTTTTTAAAGTGATGAACCACTCGGTCGCGGCGAACGTCGCGGCGGCGCTTGAGTTTAACGGCGCGCTCCTCGCTCCTTCCTCGGCTTGCGCCTCTTCCGCCCAAGCGATGATTCTCGGCTGGGAACTGATTCAAGCCGGAATTTACGATACCGTCATCGCGGGCGGCGCCGACGAACTCCACTACATGACGGCCGCGATTTTCGACATCGTCCAAGCCGCGTCTCGGAAATACAATGATCGTCCGGATCTTTCTCCGCGCCCGTTCGACCAAGCCCGCGACGGCCTCGTCGTTTCGGAAGGCGCGGCGGTCGTCGTGATGGAATCCGAGAAGGCGATGAAGGCTCGCGGCGGACGTCCGATCGCGGAATTCCTCGGCGGTGCTTACCTCTGCGACAGTACGCATATGAGCCAATCTTCGGCGAAAACGATGCACGAAGTAATGAAGCTCGCGGTAGCCCGCGCGGGGCGCGACCTCAAAGACATTGACTACGTGAACGCCCACGCAACGGGAACCCTTCACGGCGACATCGAAGAAGCAAAGGCGATCGGCGAGACGTTCGGTCGGCACACGCCGGTTTCGAGCTTGAAGGGTCATTTCGGGCATACGCTCGCGGCTTGCGGCACGCTCGAAGTCATTTCCTCTATAAAGATGATGGAGACCGGAACCCTCATTCCGACGCGGAACCTGAAGGACGTCGCGCCGGAGTGTGACGGGGTCGGGCACGTCGGCCTCGGCGATTCGAAAATCCGACCAGGTCGGCTCAAAACGGTGCTCAGCAATAATTTTGCGTTTGGCGGTATGAACACTTCTTTGGTAATCACTGGGGCATAATGCACTCTGAAATGATTTCGAAAGTGAACGCACTCTTCGTCAAAGGCTTCGAAATTCCTGCGGAAAAGCTCACTCCGACCGCAAGCCTTTACGAGGATCTCGGCCTCGACAGCCTCGATGCCGTCGATATGCTCGTTCACCTTGAAGAAGAATTTCACATCAAGGTCGACGGCGAACGTCTCATGGAAGTCCGTACGCTCCAGAACGTGTACGACCTCGTTCTCGAAGTCGCGACAAAGTCTTCTACTCCGGTCAGTTTGGGCCTGGCTGCACACGAAGCCCTCGCGCCCACGGTAGGAAACTGCGTGCTGGGCAGTTCCGGTCACTGACCCGTTTAACTTCTCGGCGAAAAATGAGTTACCGTAGAGCTTCGCCGATATCGGAAAAATATCCGATATTCGCGAAGTTCAGTCCGACGAACCCGTCCGGAAGCGAAAACTCGCCGCCGCCGCGCCCGCCACAGTCCATTCCGCGCGCCACTCCTCGATCCCCGAAGGAATAACCTCACGCGTTAGGGAAACTTCGACTTCGGCCCCTGGCGTGACCACCGCACTAAACTTCGCCGACTTCATCGTCGCGAGCTCCGCGCGTTCGAACCCGGGCCACCGACGCACAAGCTCGAGAGTCAGATCGACCATAGCGACCGCCGGCAGCGTCGGGCTCCCCGGAAAGTGTCCAGCGAAGTACAGAAGATCGGCGGGAACGCTCCAGCGAACCCGCATTTCGGGCGCCGGAGAAACCGAGCGAAATCCTTCATTGGCCACGGTTTTCGGGTTGATCATGCGCGTAAGATACAGGAAAACGGGCCCGCATGCGAGAGGGCTTCAATCTAGAAATCCAACCCGCCCTTTTGGGCGCGGGTTGCACCTCGGCGGCCGGTAATTCGGTCGCCACGACTTGGGACGGCGTCGCCTCCGGGCGAAATTTCGCGCAGGCGATCGACCCTACCGCGTGGGCCGTCGCTCCCCGCTTCACACCACGCGCTTGTTTGTGGAAAGATTCTACCGGCGGATCCGCCCGTGAAGTCCTCGTCGAAAAAACGCTGACCGCGTACTTTGAGGCCCTCGGTGAACTTCCCGACTCCGCGATCACCCGCGTTCGCGACGGGAAGAAGCTCGGCGTGATTCTCGCGACGACGAAGGGTTCGCTTGACGACGAAATCTGGAAGGGCGAAGCGGCCGAGCTCAGCAACGATTTCTTTACCCCGATTCTCGACGATTTTTTAAAGACGGCGAAACTTACACCGGCCCGGAAGACCTGCGTCTCGAACGCATGCGCATCGGCGCTCTCCGCGTTCGCGCTGGCCCGGTCGTGGCTCGCGGGCGACGATATCGAAGACGTGTTGGTGCTGGCGGTCGACCGCATCGGACCGTTCGTGCTCCACGGCTTTCACAGCCTGCGCGCCGTAACCGCGGACGTACCGCGCCCGTTCGCCGCGGATCGCTCGGGCCTCCTCCTCGGCGAAGCTTCGGCGGCGCTGTTCCTCTCGAAACATCCCGGTGAGTTCCGCATCTCCGGAGTGGGCGTCGATGCCGAAGGTTTTGCAGTTACCCGTCCCGCGGATTCTGGCGCCAGCCTACATGCGGCTTGCCGCCTTACCGCGGATTTCGCGGTCGACGTTCCGGATCTCGTGATCGCGCACGGCACCGCGACCGAAGTGAACGATCCGATCGAAGCACGCGTTCTCTCCGAACTTTTCCCGATGGGCAACATTCCGATCACCGCCTCGAAGGGCGCGCTCGGACACACGCTTGGCGCGAGCGGCGCGATCGACCTCATCCTTGCGCGCGAAGCGATTCGCCGCGGAGAAGCCTTCACGATTTCCCAAACCACGACGATCGATCCGAAATTTTCCGGAAACTTTCTTACGAGTCCCGCGTCCGCAACCGGCGCGACCGTGCCGGGAAAATACTCGCGCGTCCTCGTGACCTCGCTTGGCTTCGGCGGAATTCACGCCGCCGCGATGCTTGAGCGGACGCCCGCCGTAATTCACGCAGAAATGACGACGGCCGGAGCGCAAAAATCCGCCGTCGCTATCCTCGATTCGCATACCTACGAGTTCCCCGTGAAGATCGCGCCGAAATGGGCCGCGAGTGTCGAACGCTGGTACCAGTTAGATGCCTACGCGTTCGGGATGGCCGACGCGGCTTACGCCTGGGGTGGCGACGTACGTCCGGACATCGTTTTTCTCGCGAGTGCAGGTGGCTCGAACGTCACCGACTCGGAATTCGCAACCGCGGGCGCGCGCAGCCCTGCGCTCTTCGTGCATAGCCTACCGAACGTACGGAGCTCGGCCTTCTGCCAAGTGCTGGATTGGCACGGTCCTCTTTACTGTTTTCAAAACGATCCGGGAACATTCGAGGCCGCCACGGAAGAAGCACGTCGCTCGTTCCGGGCCGATGGAAAAATCGCTTGGGTCATTGGCATCGAAATGACGAAAATAGGCTACCTTGCACGCCGCTTTCGAATTGGGGCTCCGGTATGAGTTCAAAAATGAAAATTATTCTAAGTTCCGAACGGATGACTCTCGAAACGGTTCGCACCTTCGCGTATCGCTCGCCAGAGACTACCGTCGAAATCGAAATCGCTCCCGAGCTTCTGACCCGGGTTCGGGCTTCCGAGAAACGCCTACATGAATTCATCGATCAGGGCCTCCCGATTTACGGCGTTACCACCGGATTCGGCGATAGCTGCCACCGCGTGATCACTCCGTCCCAGACCGAGACGCTCCAAAAAAATCTGATCACCTACCTTCTCGCCGGCACCGGCCCGACGCTTTCGCTTGAAGCGACGCGTGCGATTTTCCTCATCCGCATGCGCTCCCTCGCCCGCGGTTACTCGGGCGTGAGCGAAGATCTCCTCGCCCGCATGAAGCTTTACCTCGAACGCGACTGGATGCCGATCATTCCCCGCGAAGGTTCGCTCGGCGCAAGCGGTGATCTCATCCCGCTCGCCTACATCGCCGAAGTCCTTCAGGGCGAAGGGCGCATTCATACGCCAAACATCGGCGAAACGTTAGCGATGCGCGATGTCCTAGCTTCGGAGCGTATGGACACCTACCGCCTAAAACCAAAGGAGGGCCTCGCCCTCGTAAACGGAACCTCCGCGATGGCCGGACTCGTGCTCACGAACCTGAACTCCGCGCGCGCGATCGTCGAGACCGCGATCACCGGCACCGCTTGGCTCGTCCTTGCGCTGAACGGCCGGACGGAAGCGTTCGAACCGCTCGTAAACGAAGTCGCGAACACCCACACCGGGCAGTCGCGCGTCGCTCGGAAAATCCGCGCGCTCCTCGCCGACGAAAATTATACTTCGAAACCGTTAGCCCACCTCGCGATTAAAAATGGCGAAACCGAAGGTTTCGTACAGGACCGCTACTCGGTTCGCTGCGTTCCGCAAATTCTCGGACCCGTCCTCGAGACGATCGAAAAGGTCGAACTCTGGCTCGAGACCGAAATGAACGGAACCTCGGACAACCCGCTGATTGGCGAGGACGGATCGCTCGCCATGGGCGGAAATTTCTACGGGGGCTACCTTTCGCAAGGCATGGACTATCTGAAGATCTCGCTCGCGCACGTCGCGGATCTGATCGACCGCCAACTCACGCTCCTCATCGATGACAAATCGAACCGCGGTCTGCCCGCGAATCTCGCCGACTGGAAAGGACTGCCAGAGAACGAACGGTTCCTGCACCACGGACTAAAGGCCCTCCACCAATCCGTGAACGCGCTCACTTCTGAGACGATGGCGCGCGCGATGCCGGGCGGGATTTTCTCCCGCTCATCGGAGTCCCATAACCAAGACAAGGTCTCTCTTGGCATGAGCGCCGCCGTTCAATGCGGCGAGATGATCGATCCCCTCTTTCGGCTCCAAACGATGACTCTCGTTTGCTTCGCCCAGGCGATCGATCTCCGCGAACGCACCCTCGTCGGAAAGACCTCGAGAGCTCTCTACTCCGCCGTTCGCGCGGTGATTCCGTTTGTGAAGCGGGACACCTCGCTCGGGCGAGAAGTCGAAGAACTTTCCCGTCGTTTAAAACTCTCGTCTACCCGAACGAAGGATACCCCATGACTGTATCGATGAACCCGGCCGTGAAGAACTATGATGTGATCGTAATCGGTGGCGGCCCGGGCGGCTCGACCTGCGCGACCTACCTCGCGAAGGCCGGACTCTCGGTCGCGATCTTCGAGCGCGAAGACTATCCGCGCTTTCACATCGGTGAATCTCTCCTTCCGGCGACGATGCCGATTTTCAAGGAAACCGGGTTCTACCCGAAGCTGAATTCCGGGAAATACATCCAGAAGTACGGCGCACGGTTCGTTGACTACCAAACCGATGACGAAGTTTATTTCGGATTCGAAGGTGGACTGAACCGCGAAATTCCAAGCGCGTTCGAAGTCGAGCGGAAACACTTCGATGTCGACATTCTCGCCCATGCCGGCGAGTGCGGCGTTAAAATTCACCAACCGGTTCGCGTGAAGGAAACGACCTTCCACGACTCCCACGTTTCGGTTTCCGCCACCGACGGAGAATACACCTGTAAGTTCATCGTCGACGCCACCGGCCGCGACGCTTTTCTCGGAAAGCAGATGAAGACGCGCAAGCCGAACTTCGACTTGAACAACGTCGCACTCTTCGCTCACTTCACCGGAGTGAAGCGGAATCCGGGCAAGCACGAAGGCGACATCATCGTCGGGCTTCTCCCGGAAAAGGCCTGGACCTGGATCATTCCGTTCCAGGGCGAAACGACCTCGGTCGGTATGGTTTGTAAGTCGTCGGTCTTCAAGGGCACGGCTGACCTCGGCCAGTATCTTCTCGACACTTTGAACGAGAGCCCGCGGGTCCGTGATTATATGGCCGGCGCCGAACGCACGGGTGAAATCACCGTGATTTCGAATTACTCCCATACCACCGACACCATGGTCGGACCACGCTGGATCATGGCCGGCGATGCCGCCGTTTTCCTCGATCCGATTTTCTCCTCCGGTGTTCACGTTTCCTGCACGAGCGGGAAATTTGCTTCCGAAGCGATTTTGGGTGCAATAAAATCGGATACGCTCCTCGATTCCGACGGACGCGGCGAGAAGTACCAGCAAGATCTTCTCCGCGGCGTTAAGCGTTTCCACAACCTGATCTCGATGTTCTACGACGGAGAATTCGTAAAACAGATGAAGAAGACGCTCACGCTCACGAACGCCCGCGAAGGATTCACTTCTGCGGTCGCCGGAGACATGTGGAACGAAGATAACTTCCTCTTCCAAAAAAACGTTCTCTAAATGATTCGACTCTGGAAAGGCTATCACTCCCCGGAGCTTCTCGGACTCGTCGCGGATTCGTGGCGACGGGCGGATCTGCTCGTCCTTTGTCCTCCCGGACTCGAGGATCTATCCTTCCTAGCGCTGCTTCCGGCGGGCGAAGCTTCGCTTGTCGGCGACGCCTGGACCGCGGCGAATCGTGAAGCGTTCGCGGAGCGAGCCCGAGTCGAACGATCGACGACGTATCCCGCTATCCCGATTCTCGGCGTCTTTACGAGCGGAACGGTCGGCGGGAAACCCCGGCTGATTCTCTACTCGAAGGCGAACGTTGAAGCCTCGCTCGGCGGAATCCTCGAAGTCTTCGACCGGGACAGGATCGACGCGATCTTCTGCTACCCGCAACACTTCCACACGTTCGGCCTGATCCTCGGCTACGTCCAGGCCGTCGCGACGGGCCGTCCGCTCATCGCACCGACGGGACGTTACACGTCCGCGTTTCACGATGCTTGGCGCGAAACCGCTCGCACGCACTCGGGCCTGCTCACCCTCGGAACGCCGACCCACTTCCAAGACCTCGTGAAAACTTCCGAAACCTGGGCTCCCGCGGAGATCCCGCCGACTTATACGACGATCATCGGCGGCGCCTCGGTTCCACGCGCCCTCTGGCGCCGGCTTCGCGATCACCTGCGGATCGCGGCGCCGAGTATCGGCTACGGATGCACGGAAGCTTCGCCGGGCCTCACTCACCTTCCGCCAGGCCGCGAACCCACGGAAGACGGCGAGATCGGCGGAGTCCTCTCCGGCATCTCGCTCGAGATCCTTCCGGGAACCGGGCTTGAATTTTCCGGACCCCAAACTTGCCTCGCGATTCTCCAAGACGGTCGCGTCGAATTTCCGCGAAATGTCCTCATCCGGGACCGCCTCGCCGCGCGTCCGAATGGCCGTTTCGTTTTCGAAGGTCGCTATGACCTCGTCTTTAATCGTGGCGGGATGAAATTTTCGCTCGAGGAAATCGAACGCCACCTGCGCGAAACTTTTCCGACTACCGAGTTTCTCTGCGTCGCAGTGAGCGACGAGCGCCTCGGTGAAGATCTCGGGCTACTCGTCCGCGCCGCGGAACCCGCGACCGACGCGCTTCGAGAAGCGATCCTCGGCGCGCTCCACACGAAATTTTTCGCGCACTTTAATCCCGCACGGATCGTGTGGGTCGCCGAACTTCCGACGAACGCGGCCGCGAAGCCGGATCGTGGTTTCGGCTCCGAACTCGTAATGGCTCGTCCTTCGTGAGTACCTCGTTCCCGCGCCCCGTTGCGGACTTCCTGGAAACGATTCCCCATCGCCCCCCCTTCGTTTGGATCGACGAAGTCGTCAGCGTAACCGCGGAGAGCGGAGTCTGCGCGGTCGTGTTGAAACCCGACGCCCTCTTTATGAGCCCGGACGGACTTCGCCGTTCGAGCTACCTCGAGTTCATGGCCCAGGGTTTCGGATATATCCGCGCGGCCCAAACCTCGATCGGCCTCACGCCGGGTAAGGCGGTTCCGAAAAAGGCTTTTCTCGTGTCGATCCAAGACGGAGTCTACGCTGACACCGAAAATCTTCGCCCGGCCGCCGGCTCACGCCTGACCGTCGAAATCACCGGAATCCGGGAAGTCGGCCCGATCACCCTCTTCTCGGCGACCGTGCGGGGCGCCGAGGGCGCGACCCTGGTCCAAGCCCGGCTGAAGGTCTTTTCCGAATAATCGGGATTATCCGCTCATTCGGGCATCTGCAACCTTTTCGCCCGCCGGCCCAAGCCACGGTATGGACGACCGAACCTTACGCCTCCCCCTCGTTTTCGCCCTCTTCTGGACTTCCGCGTGCGCGACCGCCGGGGTCGTCGATCCGCCGCTGGTGCATCCGCTCCCTCCCGCGGAAGCCTCGCGATTTACCGCCCTTCGGGAAACGGCGAGAAAACGTACGCCGATCTGCCACGAGTGGCGCGCGGATTGGACCGCGATCGAAGTCCGCATTAAACCCTATGAGGGCAAGGACCGCTCGAGGATCGAAGACCTCCTCGCGCGGTATCCCGCTCCGAGTGAGGAAGGTTATGCGGCGTGGAAGATCTACGCGAGCCACCGGGCGGAGCTCGATACCGACACGCTCCCCGTCCTGAACTGGATCGAAGGTTACTCGTCTTTCGTTTCGTGTGCGACGGTGGTGTACTGGAACGCGATGAAAGCCCTTCTTCGGGATTCCGACTCTCTCGAGCCGGTTTCGAGCCAGCGTCTCCTCACGCTCGTTCGAACGTCTTATTCCCGGCTCTTCGGTAAAAGCGGCCTCGCCGCGACGCCGGTCGATTTCCGAATTTATATCGCCCTCCTTGAGATCGCGAACGACGCACGAATCATTCGGCTCTCGACGGCGGCCCTTTCCGATCTCGCCGAAATCAAGGCGACCGAACGCGAACTCACCCACGCCTTCCAAACCCGTCAGGGCGAACTTGAAAATCGCATGGCCGATCAGAAGTCCGGCAAAGACGTCATTATCGATCCGCTTCGGTTTCGCGACCGCACGAGCGTCGACGCCTACCGCGAGTTCGGGCAGGAAGCGTTCACTTATGAAGAAAAGATCCACGAAGAGATCTATCCGCGCCTTCGCGAATGGGTAGCAAAATGGATCTCCGGGACCGATCGATCCTAAGCCAATCGCTGATCGGATTTTTTCCGATATCGGCGAAGGTTTCGAACGCGATCTCCCTATTTATTAAGCTCTCGCAATAAGTCGATGTCCCTCGCGATGGATTGAGACGACCCTCTTTCGACCGAAAATACTTCTCCAAAAAAAGGGTATTCTCTTTTGAAACCTTCGCCGATATCGGAAAAAAACCCGATCACGCCTTGCGAAAGAGAGGCAAGATCACCGGTTTCTTCAGAATCGCGATCGAAGTCACGATGCCGGAGGCCAGCGCCCCGCCGACGCCGACGGTAACGACGTCTTGGCCGGTGAGGAAGAGACCGGGAAGGAACGTCTTCGGACGTAGCCACTTCTGAAGGTAACGCTCCGGCGAGTGCTCAAGCCCGTAAATTTCGCCCGTAGCGTTTCCCGTGAAATGCCGGGTACTGAGCGGAGTCGAAAGCTCGTGGTGTTCGACGTGTCCACGGACCGCCGGCACGATTTCGTAGAGAGTTTCGAGGAGTCGGTGACTTAACCGCGACTTAAGCGCTTCGTAGTCTTCGCCGCGCCGGCGCCAGTCCGTCTTTTCCCACTCGGCCACCCACTCGTAGCGGAACGGCACGATGACTTGGACCGTGGCCTTTCCCGGGTGGGCGCCCGCCCAAGCCGGATCCTTCGCCGAAGGAAACGAAACGTATACGAGCGGCGGCTTCGCCTCGCGGTCCCCCGTCCAATCCGAAAACGCGGCGTCGAAGTCTTCGGACGCGTACTTCCAAACGTTATGCTTCGGAAGCGCGAGTTCCGCGTCCGAGCGATTCAATCCCACGTAAAGGCAAAGATGCGGGAGAGACGGACCGATCGCTTTCAGGCCCGCTTCGACCGCATCGGGCAGGCGGACCTCCGGTGGGAGAAGCGTCCGGAAAGTCGCCGGCACGCCGATGCCGCTGACGATCACCGGCGCGCGGAATTCCCGACCATCCTTTAACCGAACGCCGCAGGCCTTTCCGTTTTCGACGACGACCTGATCGACCTCCGCGCGAAGGAGAATTTTTCCGCCGGCCGCCTCGATCGCGGGCCACAACGTCTCACCGAGGCGCTTCGCTCCGCCGACGGGATAGCTCGCGCCTGCGAGGTAGTGCTCGACGATGATCGCGTGAATCGCGAAGCTGCTCTTTTTCGGGGTGAGACCGTAGTCGCCGCATTGGCCGCAGAGCACGGCGAGGAGCCGTTCATTCTGGGTAAACTCGCGGATGACCTCGAAAGTCGTTCGTCGCGCGTACTTTTCGAAGCGGCGCCGGAGAAACCACCCGAGGGTGGCGCTCAGCCACGGCGGCATCGACTTCTCGCCGAAGAACCACGCGGAGGCGCGGGAGGCCTTGAAGACCGCCCGGTAGTAAGCGCGGATCGCGGACTCTTCTTCCGGAAATTCCCCGACGAGCTCCCTGACTTGAGCCTCGAGTCCCGGAACGTAATTGTACGCTCGGCCGCCAATCTCGATTCGGTCGTACACTCCGTCGATCGGGGCCCACTCGAGCGCCCGGTCGGTGAGGTAATCCGTCAGGCGCCGAAGGAGGGAACCCTCCGAATGAACCTGGCCGACGTAATGAACGCCGACGTCCCATTCGAAACCCTTGCGCTTGAAGGTATGGCTAAATCCGCCGAGGATGGTGTGGCGCTCGAGGATGAGGACCCGTTTTCCGGCCCGAGCGAGGAACGAGGCGGTCGAGAGGCTTCCGAGACCGGACCCTACGAGAATCGCATCAAATTCTTCACTGCACTGCTCTGCACCCGCCGTCGACATATCCCGGAAATCCCACAGTTTATCCTCGAAAGTCCAATACTTAGCTCCCCACCTCTCAGGTAACCCATTGTCATCCCCGTCATCTCAGGGCATGGTGTGGCCCGATGCCGGCCGCCGCTAAACCGATCGCCCAAACCACCGTCGAAGAGACCTTCCGGCCGCTCTGCGTGCGCTGCCTACGCGCGGGCTCGGTGTGCCTCTGCGACAGCATTCGGCCGTTCGATACGTCGTTCCAGGTCGTTCTTCTCCAGCATCCGAAAGAACGGAAGAACTCGATCGGGACCGCCCGGTTCACCCACCTCACTCTGAAGTCATCGCGCCTGATCGCGGGCGCCGAGTTCGACGCGAATGCCGATGTAAACGCGATCCTCGACGATCCGGCGAACTATCCGGTTACCCTCTTCCCCGGTGAGACGGCGGCGAACGTGGCCCTCGAACGCGACGCGTTCCTCGCCTCCATCCCGAGTGGTCGACGGCTCGTGATTTTTGTCGTCGACGGAACCTGGTCCCAAGCGCGAGGAATGCTACGGAAGAGTTCGCGGCTCCTCGCACTCCCGAGAGTTTCATTCACGATCGATACGCCATCCCAATACAAAGTTCGGAAGCAGCCTCGCGAGTTCTGCCTTTCGACCGTCGAAGCGGTCGCCCGATTAGTGAAACTCCTCGATCCGGCCGCGCCCGCCGAATCGCTCATCGATACCTTCGCCATCATGGTCGACGCCCAACTCGAGTGCGCCACCCGCGGTCGCCTCCGCGAAAAAGAGAAACGCGTATGAGCCGGCTAAACTTCCAGGTCGAAGCGGAAGCACCGGGCACTCAAGCGAGAGCCGCTCGGTTTAGTACGCTTCACGGAGAAATCACGACACCGATCTTCATGCCGGTGGGAACCCAAGCCACCGTGAAAGCGCTGACCGTCGACAATTTGAAATCAGTCGGCTCGCGGATGCTGCTCGCGAATACCTATCACCTCATGCTCCGTCCAGGACCGGAGGTATTCACGAAGTTCGGCGGGATCCATCGGTTTATGAACTGGGACGGCCCGGTCCTGACCGATTCTGGCGGATTCCAGATTTTCTCGCTCCCCCATTCGCGCGAAATCACCGAAGCCGGCGCGCGTTTCGCAAGCTACGTCGACGGAAAGATGCACCTTCTTTCGCCGGAAACGTCGATCGCCGTCCAAAAAGCGATCGGTTCCGACGTCATGATGGTCCTTGACCAGTGCATCCCTTCGACCTCGTCGCACGCAGAAGCGCGTACGGCGATGGAACTCACTCATCGGTGGGCGAAACGAAGCTTCGATGCACGCGGAGACTCCCCGCAGTCGATGTTCGGCATCATTCAGGGCGCCTGCTACGAGGACCTCCGGAAAGAAAGCGTCGACGCACTCACCGGAATTCCGTTCGACGGTTACGCGATCGGCGGGCTGGCCGTCGGCGAAACGAAGGGCCAGCGCGAAGACTTTACCGAGATTACGACCCGTCTTCTGCCGCGCGACCTTCCCCGCTACCTCATGGGCGTCGGTACTCCGCTCGATATCCTCGAAGCCATCCACCGCGGCGTGGACCTTTTCGACTGCATCCTGCCTTCGGCGCTCGCGAAACGCGGCACGGTTTTTACCGCGCGCGGGAAAATGCAGATGCGCCGATCGGCCTATAAGTTCGCGGAAGAAGCGCTCGATGCGGCTTGCGGCTGCGAAACGTGCACCCATTATTCACGCGCCTACCTCCATCACCTCACGAAGACCGACGAAGTCCTTGGCTGGAAGCTCCTCAGCCTCCACAACCTCGTCTTCTACCACCGCATGATGAGCGAGATCCGGGCGTCGATTTTTGACGGTACGTTCGCGGCCTATCGGGCGGCGAAACGCGTGGCTTGGACCGGATCGGACGAGGATGCTCCAGTCCGCAACGCGGAGCTTGTCAGCCCATGACGACTCGTCCCCTCTTCCATCCCGACCGCGACCGCACTCGGTGGGCGATCGACCTCGGAATTTCACTCGACGCGATCGACCTCTATCTCGCGTCGGACGTCATCGACCTCCACATCGACTCCTACATCTGGACCCGCATTTTCGGATACGATCTACACACACGTCATTCGGGTCGACCGTTTCCGGGCTGGTTCGTGAACCAGTGCTCTTTTCCGCGTGTACGCGAAGCCGAAATCACCGGTGGGATCTGGTCGATTACGACGAATCCGTTTCGTCCCGCCCTGGGTCGCACGGCCGCCTTTTCCGAGAATTTTCGGGAGCTCGAATCGATCATCGAACGCACTCCGAACCAAGTCCGCCTCATTCGTTCGGTCAGCGACTATCGACGCGCGAAGGCCGCCGGTATTCACGGAGTCTGGATCGGAGTCCAGGGCGGAAACGCTTTCGAATCCGACCCGCTTCTTTTCGAGTCCTACTGCGAATCACTCGTAAAGGTCACACTCGTTCACCTTTTGGATTCCGTATATGGGCCGACGAGCTCTCCCCTTCGCATCGGTCGGACCGACCCGGGTCTCACGAAGGTCGGCTCCGAGTTTGTCGAACTCCTCAATGCGAAAAAAACCTTCGTCGACCTCGCCCACATCAGCCGAAAAGCTTTTTTCGATGCCGTCGCAATTCACGATAAAACTCAGCCGCTCCTCGTGAGTCACACGGGCGTGAACGGCGTGTACAAACACTGGCGAAATCTCGATGACGAGCAACTTCGCGCGGTCGCGGATACCGGCGGCACCGTCGGCATTATGT